>CBFDBS010000325.1:0-2908 GCA_965603105.1 uncultured bacterium | reverse complement strand
AAAAAGGAAAAATATTTTGTCTTTCATCTTTCATAATGAGGAACGATTGAACAACGACGCTTCAATTAAAGTCTCAGAATTGGGAATAAAGTTCAATCTCAATTACGGCAAGAAGCTCCAGCTCAAGACAGAGCGGCTCATCACGCTCAAATCCCTCCTCCTTCACGGCAAAAAAAAGGAGTTCTGGGCCCTACGCAACATCGCCTTCGAGGCGAAAAAGGGGGAGATTTTCGGCATCATCGGGGGCAACGGCGCCGGCAAGAGCACGCTGCTCAAAATCATTGCCGGGATCTATCCGCCCACCGAAGGCGAAGTCCGGACAGAGGGAACCATCGCTCCGCTCATCGAGCTGGGTGCGGCCTTCATTCCTGAGATGACGGGCGCCGAAAACATCTTTCTGACGGGATCGATCTACCGCATTCCGATCAAGACCATCAAAGAGCAGTTTCAGAAGATCGTCGAGTTTTCCGGATTAAAAAATTTCATCGACACGCCTGTTAAAAATTATTCTTCGGGGATGTTCATCCGTCTGGCCTTCTCGATCGTCATTTTCTTCCAGCCCGACATCGTGCTCATCGATGAAGTGTTCTCGGTGGGCGACGAGTCCTTCCAGCAGAGAAGCTTCGAAAAGATTCTCTCCTTCAAACAGCGGGGAGCAACCATTCTTCTCGTTTCCCATAACTCGGAGATCATCAGCCAGATCTGCGACCGGGCCCTGGTCCTTAGCCAGGGGGAAGCGCCCTTCTGCGGTCCGGCCCAGGAAGCCGTCAGCCGCTACCGCCAACTGACAAGGGAGCGTGAAGACCTCCAAGAGGACGACCGTTTCGAAAAACACCCCGAACGGAACCACGAATCCAAACGCTTCGGGAACAAGGAGGTGGACCTTAAAACCGTCCGCTTTGTGGATGCGGAGGAAAGGGAGAAGGACGCTTTTTATACGGGAGATTACTTCGAGGCCCAGATTCCCTACGAGTCGCATCTTGAAGACAGCCGGCCCGTCTTCGGCGTAGCCATCAGCACTATCTATAAACTCCTGATTTACGGGCCCAACACGCTTGAAACGCCTGTTGAAGGCACAGTCAGAGACAAGGGGATTATCCGCTTCATCATCCCCTCGCTTCCGCTCATTGAAGGAGACTACCTCTTCTCGGTGGCCGCCTACGATCCGCAGCTCAAAACCGCCTACGACCATCACGAAAACATGTATCACTTCCGTGTCTTGAGCCGGGGGAAAAAGGAGTTCGGTTCGGTCAAAATCGAATCCCGCTGGGCATTCGAAGGGGAATGACATAAGCATGGAAGACTTCCCCTGGACATACGACCAGTATCAGAGGTATTCCGTCCTCGATGAGTTCTTAAAAGTCTTTTTCGGAAAGAAAAGAGCCGTCGTTCTGGATGTCGGCGGTCTGTCCCCCGATAGAGTGGGCCGCACTCAGTGGCTTCCGCTTCAAAGAATCCTGAAGGAGAAAAGCTATGTGACCGACCTCCAGTACTGTCCACTGAGAAAATTCGTGCAGGGAGACGGCCTTTTTTTGCCCTTCAAGACAGGGAGCTTCGATGTTGTTTCCGCCCTGGATGTCATCGAGCACATTCCGGCCGAGCAGAGGCCGGCCTTTATTGAAGAACTGGCCCGTGTGAGCCGGTCGGGCGTCGTCCTTTCCGCGCCCTTCAAGGAAGAGCGTCTGGAACAGGTCGAATGGATCATCTTCAAGCAAATCAAGGAGCTCTACAGCGCGGAACACCAGCAGCTTCTTGAACATAAAAAGCATGGGCTCCCGGAAGTCGAAGCGGTCAGCCTCGGTTTCTCCCGCCATTTCCCGTCGGTGGTGGATTTTGGCTACGGTTCCCTCCAGAACTGGCTCTTCTATCAGTCGCTAAAAAACATCTATTTATTCAAGAATAAAACAGGCGATATTCATTCTCTGATCGATCGATGGATAGCATACTGCGGCCAGGAGGCGGAATTTATTCCCCCTTTTTCCCGGCACTTCTGGATAGGGGTGAAGGATTTATCTCAGGAGGAACTGGAAAGCGGAACATCCGTCATCAAGGACAATCTGATAAAGCAGCCCGCAGAAAAACCGGATATCGAAAAGCTGGGCACATGGATCGAAGACATAACGCTTTTGCAACCTGCCCGGAACGTCTCGGCCCTGGTCTTCAGCTTCGGGGATGGGGCAACAACAGAGGAATGCCTCAATCATCTGCTGACTCAAAAGGCCGATTTCGAGCTGGATGTATCGGTGATGGATTTGAGTCCGGGACAGTCGACAGGCAAGCTCGTCAGGGAGCGTTTCCCGATGGTCCAGATCTTCTTTCCGGAAGATGACAAAGAGCTTTCTTCGCTTCTCTCCCGTTTGACAACCCGGCTTAAGGGCGATTATTTCCTCTGGATTTCAGACGAGATTCTACTGCCCCGGGATTCGGCCGGAAAGCTGCGCCGTAGTCTGAAAGATGACTCTTATTGTTCCATCCTGATTCCTTGGGTCGACCGGGAAGGGGAGGACTTTTTCTTCTGGGGAAAGGGAAAGCCTTCTTCTGCAAATCGACGCAGGCTTCAGAGAGTCATGGAGGGGAAGCTTCAAAAGAAATCTTACGACTTCCAGGCTGAAACGGCCGGCTGGGTGTACAGCGAATGTGTCTTTTTCTCGCCGGCGGCACTCCTCGAGAGAGACTTCACGAATCAGGATCTGACCAAAGAGAACGTTTTTCTCTGGCCCTCGATCAAGCCCGGAGGTTCCTTCCTCCGCTGCCCTGAAATCCTGGTGCATAAAAAGGGAACACGAAAAGGTTCAAAATGACGTTTTTGTCCGGGGAGGAGATTCTCTCCCCAAGCCCAAATTTCAAGCTACTTTTTGAGGATAAAGCGATTTTTTTTATTCATAAATCCGGGCAGAAAGTCCTGACC
>CBFDBS010000324.1:0-2944 GCA_965603105.1 uncultured bacterium | reverse complement strand
TCCTCAGAGCCCCTTTGCTGAATCCGTTCTCTTCCCTATTGTGTGGGCAGTGGATACCGTATGTGAATCATGTCTCCTTCTGAATCGGCTGATGGGTGGAGCGAGTACGGACGGGGTAGGAAGCCGGGACAAGTCCCGTGAAAAAGGCCTCACCCCCACCAGCCTCAATATCCTTTTGAACGGGTGGCCGGCGGAGGAGGCCCTCCACCCGGACGCAAGGAGGATGGAGGGGGAGCCGGGACAGGACCCGTGAAAAAGGATTCTCACTCTTCATCGCTCAAAAAGGCCTATGAAACGGGTGGCACGGCGGGAGGGCCCCCCCCTGGGCGCACGCAGCGTAAGGGTCCCACTTGGGGGATGGGTGGAGCATGTACGGACGGGGGAGGAAGCCGGGACAGGACCCATCAGCTCGTTTAATGGAAGTATTAATCCCACACAATGGGGAAGAGAACCGGTCAATCCATCTGTTTAATGTCCTGTGAATACGGATCGTTCTTGACCCGGAACATGTATTCGGGATCGATGCGGGGCTCATAGTCCCTGTATTTTTCCATGAGTAGGATTTTCTTTTCGAGGAGACGAGGGAAATTCTCTCCATAGATGAAAGGAGTTTCTTCCGTGTCGGCCACGATCATCCATTCGGCTTTGGCTTCTGTCCACAAGGTAAGAAGATCCCGGGTGTTCCGGATCTCGCTGTCCATCATGTCCGATAAGAAACTCCGGCACTCCAAGCGGATTTCGGGATCCGGATTCGCCAGATAGCGATGAACGGCGGAGATCCAGGCGGCCGTATTCCGCAGCGTCCTGAAAAGACAGCGCAAAGCCCTTGATCTGGTCGAAAAGTCGGCAAACACTTCAATAGTTTTTATTACCTTGTTCTTCTGGGCCTTTTGAAAGGTCAAATCGAAAAGCCGGATGGCTTCCTCCAGCGGACCCCAGACATTGGCGTCTATAAGCTCCACGGCTTTCTGTGCATATTCCGTGGTCACCAATTTAAACAGCACGTCCTGGCTGAGATCTATCCTGTTTGGATTATGGACGGAGGTGCACATGAAGTTTTCATAGTAAGCCCTCTCTTCTTCGGGTATCCGGTCGATATCAGGAACCAGGGGCCGGACAAAAAGCCTCTGCCAAACAACACCGTAGTGGGTATATATGGAGAGAGGAACAAAGCTCCTGACAGACCGGTCGAGCAGCTTCCAACCGCGGACCAGTGCCGGGGCGAACTCCTGACCGGCATACTGTCCGGCTATCTCAGTGACTGTATGGTCGATGTCCAGCTCTGAATCCAGCTGGAATCTCCTGAAGACTTCTTGATTGACGGCGAAAGGTACTTTTTCCGGAGGCTGCAGGCCGCCCACATGGGCCAGGCAATCGATTCCGTTGTCGGCAACGGACTTGAGTTTTTCATGGACCAACCAAGGAAAGGGAATCCCGAGAAGGGGTTCATGGTTGCCGTAAACCGAAAAAAAGTGGTAGAAATAGCCAAGGCTGTTTTTATTCCGGAGTTCATGCCATGGTTCCTTTTCCTCACCGCTCAGAGTGTTGTGCAAAGCCGAACCCAAGACGGGAATATCGCCGTATTGGGGATGAAAGGACAAACTTTCCCATCCATGAGTTAAAAGAGAGTTGGCCTCCACATCGATTCCATCTTTCAATTCCGGCCACAGAAACCGGCGCTCTCCATAAAACGATTCCAGGCGGGTAATCACCCGGAAGCCGGGATGAATGGAGTCGGCAGTCCGCTGGAGGAGACCGAAAAAATCGAGGATATTCTTCGAGGCGGCCAGGGCAATTTCATCATCGGTCTTCCACTCACGAATGAGGTAGGCCCCTCCGTTGCGGCCGACATACAGGGATCGGGTGTGCTCAAAACCCGCCCCGCTGTCATTGCTCCAGATGGTCAGAAATCCCAACTGGGGAACTTCTGAAAGGAGCTTGGTGATCAATTCTTCGTAATGCCTTTTAACCAGAGGATGAGCCAGAGCCAAACTGTACCTGGGCTTGAAGCTGCGGAAGGGGTGATCGACACGAGCTCCTCTTAAGGTGGGATAATTTTGGAAGAATTTCTCCGGAACGGAACGGGGCTCAAAGCAGAGCAGCCCGGGCACCAGACCGAAGCGCACGGCCAACTCGGTGTTTTTTTTCAACAGAGCGTGATTGGATTACAGATACTGCTCGGCATTAACTCCCAGGTTCAGCCGGCTGCAGTCGATTTGATCCAGTGAGGGGCAGTAGGTGTAAAATTCGGGGTAAAACTCCCCCGGCACTCCCTCCTCTGCCGGATGGTTTTGGGCCAGAGCATTGACTTCGATGTGCGTGAATCCCAACCGGGCGTACTCCCGGAGGTAGGGCTCCCGTTTGAATCCCCGGATGAGGCGGGCGTACTGGGTCAAAAAGAGATCAAAGGTCGACTTTTCACTAGAAAAGGCCAGGGGATAAAAACGATATTTTATCTCTGAGATGTCCTTTTCCAGCAGGTTGTCCACTAGATATGAGAAGGCCAGATAAAGAAAAGAGGGCTTGGAACCGGCTAAAAAACCCCTTCCATCCGGCTCGATATGGAAACCCACCCATTCTTTATCGCCTGCAAGATCCATGTTCTGCGGAAAAAGCTCACGGCCCTCGGCTTCAGCCATCACTGCGATCTGAAACTTTCCCTCTTCGGGTTTTTTCTCCCTGACGGAGCCTCTTTCCACCGCTGCTTCGCGGCATTGAACCTCGATCAACTCTTCTGCTACCGTCTCTTCAACAGGAAGAGCGTCCTGGGGGATGCGGATCATTCTGATCTTAGCCAGTGCTTCTCGAACCTTCATGTTTCACTCCTTCCGGCAATCTTGAACACCCGGCATTTTGAAGACTATTGTATGTCGAACAGCCCCAATCGTCCACTTTTGGTTTGACGGGCATTTCCAAAACCGTGATTGAAAGTGAGAGCATTGGA
>CBFDBS010000323.1:0-2954 GCA_965603105.1 uncultured bacterium | reverse complement strand
AAAAGAGAGAATCAACATAGGAAGATCGAATTCGAATTACACTTTCTATCATCTCTTAGCCTGAGGGATCGATGTACCCTGATGTTCGCCAAAAATCGTGAATTGAAAATCAATCTGGTGAATAATGGACACCGAGAATCTCCTCCGGTTGTTAAAAGAAAATAAAGTCGTTTTTATCGTCATCGGTGCTTCGGCTTTCCCTGTGTATGGATATGCCCGTGCAACTCTTGATATTGATATCTTCATCAGGCCTAATCTCCTAAATACAAAGCGGACGATGAAGGCTCTGAAAGAATTTGGATATGATTTGATGGATTTACGCCCGGAGGATTTCCTTAAAAACAAAATTCTGATCCGTCAATACCAAGTTGAGGCCGGCTTCCATCCATTTGTTAAAGGGGTAGTCTTTGAAGATGTCTGGAAAAATAGGATTAGGGCTAAGTATGGGAATATGATCGTCAATTTTCCTTCATTAGACGACATGATCAGGATGTAAAAAGCTGCGGGGCGAACTTTAGACAAAGAAGATTTGAAATATCTAATGAGAATCAAACAGAAAGCTCCATGATCTGGTGTCCTATAGGTGTCCAGAATAGACCTGAAAAGACCTTAACAGAAACAATCAAAAGGAAATTCGTGTCGTTGTTGATATCCTTTCGAGTCGATATGTACTAATTCTTATTCACGCCGCAAGATATCAGCCGGGTTCATCCGAGCTGCCTTCAGGGTTTTCCAACCCGCGACAAAGAGTGCCCCGGCCAGAGATAAAATACTCGACAAAACGAAAATCCATGGCCTGATATTAATCCGATAAACGAAGTCTTGGAGCCATCGATTCATCGAATACAAAGCGAGCGGCCAGGCGATCACGTTAGCGATAATCACAAGTTTGACAAAATCCCGGCTCAACAGAAAAACCAGGCGGGAAACAGATGCTCCCATAACCTTCCGGATGCCGATCTCATGTGTTCGACGGGAAACAGTGAAGGAAGAAAGTCCTAGCAGTCCAAGACAAGCGATTAGGGTTGCTAGAACGGAAAAGGAACCGAAGATTCTACCCGTGCGAATTTCTTTTTTATAGAGCGCGTTGTAAATGTCATCCAAGAAATAGAAATCGAACGGTTGGCCCGGATTATTCTGCTCGAAGGCGGCTCGCAGGACCCCAACTGTCTTAGTTATGTCCCCAGGCCGGACGCGGACGGCGATTTGCCCTCTACCCGAGCCGTAGAACAAGGTCATCGGTCCGATTTTTTTATGTAGAGAGCCATTCTGGAAATCCTTAATGATCCCGACAATTTCGTTTGGACCGCCTCGGAACTTCATGCCGATGGGTTCCTTCCAGCCGAGCTCGTTCAAAGCCGCCTCGTTCATTAGCATGACGTTTTTATCCCCAGCTCGGAAGTTCCGGCCTGAAACCAGCCCAATTTCGAAAACGTCCAGGAAATTCTCGTCAATGTAGCCGGTGTCAAAGTCTAGCTTGATCGTTGTTCCATCGTCTTTGGTCATGTTGAGGCCGTAATACTTGGTTTGAAACCCGGTCGGCAGGCTTGCACACAGTGAGGCTTTGACGACTTCCGGCCGCTCCTCGAGCGCCGATTTGATCACGGGCAATTTCTGCACCGTCTCCTGTTCGCGAGCGCGGATGATGACGACCTGTTCACGGTTGTAGCCCAGGCGCTCCGACTTCACGTATTTCATCTGACTGAACACGACTATCGTGGCCATGATCAGAGTGACTGAAGCGGTGAACTGGAAAACGACCAGGAAACTGCGCAGGAACGCTCTTTTCTTTCCGGAAGATGTGTGCTCTCTCATTATACGGACGGGCTGGGAGCCGGAGAGGACGAACGCTGGATAAACACCTGCACAGAGACTTACGAACACGACGGTTGCCGCGAGCCAGGGCCATAGGATGTTGAAGCCAAAAAGCTGGGGCTTGATAGAAACTCCGAATAGATCGTCAAGCCGTGGCATAGCGAGAACGATAAGGCCGAGTGCCAGTCCGCCTGACAAGGCTGCGGTAAAAAACGATTCGCTAAGGAACTGCTCAAAGATTTGGGCCCGGTGGGCTCCGGTGACCTTGCGGATGCCGATTTCCTTGGCTCGGACCGCTGCCTGGGCTGTGGCCAGGTTGACGTGATTGATGCAGGCGATGAGGAGGATCAGGAAGGCGATAGTCAGGAACAGACGCACGTATCGTATATCTCCATGCGACGAAACCTCGGATATGGATTTCGACTGGAGATGGATGTCCTTGAGAGGCTGAAATGAGAACTTCATAAACGATCGATCCTTATCGTTGGAGACCTTGGACATCATTGCAGGAATTAGGTTCTCCGCAGATTCGCAGTCCTGTCCAGGGGCGAGTTCAATATAAGTCGTAAAATAGCATATGTCCCAATTGCCAAACATTTCAGAAGTGGACTTGTTGGAGCGGAGCGTTTCCAGTGAAACGATATAGTCGAACTGGAGATGGGAATTCAGCGGGGCATCCCGCAGAATGCCGGTTACGGTTAGATCGCGGCTGCCTCCTGTGTTCTTTCGGCTGATGACATTTCCGACAGGATCCTCTGAGCCGAAAAACTTCAGGGCCGTGGACTCCGTCAGGACGATCGATGACGGGTTGGACAAGGCTGTCCGTTTGTCCCCCCGGATCAATGGAAACGAAAAAACATCCAAGAAGGACGCGTCTGAAAAAAGTCCCCCCTGGTAAAACTGCTTTTCTCTGTACTCGAGAATGGATTCGCCAGAGTCCGGATAGATAAGCGTGGCGCGAGCGATTCCGGGAATGTGCGAAGTCAGGGCCGAAGCCAGGACATCAGATGTGCTGGTGCTCAATCCGGTTCCCATATTCACTGACCCGGCAAGAACTCGATAAATTCGATCCGCCTTTTCGTGGAACCGATCATAGCTCACCTCGAACCGCACGTATGTTAGGATAAGCAGGAAGCAGG
>CBFDBS010000322.1:0-2956 GCA_965603105.1 uncultured bacterium | reverse complement strand
AAGAAGAAGGTAAGGGCATGAAAAAACAGGCACTTTCGGTTTTTTACATGTTTCTTATCGCTCTTTTTTTTGCCTCCTTGATCAGCGCCGTCAAACTCCTCAGCGAAAAGAAAATCGAAACCAACCAGGCCTTAAAGCTGCAGAGGATCATTCTCGAAGTGTTGGATATTCCAGTCGATGATAAAATAACCGATGAGGATCTGGCTCAGCTTTTTTTCAACCGTGTCAAAGACATCAACATCGGCGAAAAGACAATCTATATCGGACATGAACGAGATGGGCTGACCATCCAAGGATATGCCTTTCCCGTCGGAGGGCCCGGCTTCTGGGGTCCCATCCAGGGTATGGTCGGCGTCACTCCGGATGCCAAAAACATCCTGGGTCTGGCCTTCTACAGGCACAGCGAAACGCCGGGACTGGGAGGCAGGATCACGGAAGACTGGTTTACAGAACAGTTCAAGAATCTGCCCCTCCATCCTATCGAAGGCGATGCCGGCATCTTTTACCTGACGCCTGCGGGAGGACAAAAAAATACCAACCAGCTGGACGCCATCACGGGCGCCACCAACACAAGCTCGGCCGTGGAGGCTTTCCTGAATCAGGAGCTCGTTTTTTTTCTCACACAGCTGTGGAGTTCAGTCGAGGGGAGGCGCTGAATGCCGAATCTTCCGCCCAAAAAAGAGATCTTCCTGAACGGTCTGTGGAAGGACAATCCGGTTCTCAGGCAGATCCTCGGTATCTGCTCAACCCTGGCCGTGACCAACCTGATGGTCAACACGCTGGTTATGGATGTTGGTCTGATATTTACGGTCTGTTTGTCATCGCTGACCGTCTCGCTGCTCAGAAAATACACTCCGATGCGCATCCGGATGATGGTCCAGACCCTGATCATCGCCTCTTACGTCATCATCGTCGATCTGCTCATCAAAGCCTATCTTCCGGATATCAGCGAAGCCCTGGGGCCCTACGTGGCACTGATCATCACCAACTGCATCATCATGGGCAGGTGCGAAGCTTTTGCCAGACACAATCCCCCTGTGCCTGCGTTGATTGACGGATTGGGCATGAGCCTCGGCTACTCCCTCGTTCTTATAACCATAGCTTTTATCCGCGAACCGCTCGGTTTCGGAACGCTTCTGGGTTTCCGGATTATGCCCGAAGGTTTTGTCCACTGGACGGTTATGATCATGGCCCCGGGAGCCTTTCTGACTTTAGGAATTTTAGTCTGGATTTTGAAATATTTCCGTCCGCTGGCGGAAAAGGGGAAAGAGTAGAAGACGATGAGTCCCATCAATCCGCTGACGCTCTTTTTTGCGGCCGTCTTCACCAACAACATCCTGCTGACCAATTTTCTGGGCCTGTGCCCCTTTCTGGCCATCTCGAGGGATAAAAAATCCGCCTTGGGGATGGGTACGGCCGTGGTTTTTGTCATGGCCTCGACAACAGCCATCAACAACCTGGTTCACTTCAAAATACTGGTCCCCCTGGGGCTCGAACACTTCAGGTACATTGTGTTCATTATCGTCATCGCGGCCTTCGTCCAACTGGTTGAAATGACGGTCGAGCGTTTTTTTCCTTCGCTTTATTTTGTTTTGGGGATCTTTCTCCCCTTGATCACTGTGAACTGTGCCATCTTCGGGGCCACCCTGTTTATGGTCATCAGAGAATACAATTTCATCCAGTCACTGGCTTACGGAGCGGGAAGCGGGGTGGGCTGGATGCTGGCCATTCTGGCCATCAGCGCCATCCGTGAAAAGCTCGAAAAAAGCGCCAAGCTGCCCAAAGGCTTGGAGGGTCCGGCTATCACCTTGATCATTACGGGCCTGCTGGCCTTGGCATTTCTGGCTTTCAGCGGGATGATCCGCGTGCAGTGAAAAACTTTTAGAAAAATGTCTCAACTGCTCATCGATATCCTTGTTATCAGCGGCATAGGAGCCCTCCTCGCTTTGCTTCTCGAACTGGCGGGTACCTTTATTTCCAACTACGGCGAGTGCCACCTTCATATCAACCGGCAGAAAGATCTGGTTGTCCAGGGAGGCAATCCGCTGCTCTTCAGTCTGATGGAGGAGGGAATCTTCATCCCTTCAGCCTGTGGGGGGAAAGGCACCTGCGCCTACTGCAAGGTCAAAGTCCTCGAAGGAGGAGGCCCCGTCCTCCCTACCGAGACGCCCTTCCTGACAACGGAGGAACTGGAAAACAATGTCCGCCTTTCCTGTCAGGTCAAGGTGCGCAATGACCTGGCCATCGAGATTCCCGAAGACCTCTTCCAAATCCAAGAATTCAAGGCAAAAGTGGAAAATATCGTCGATCTGACCCACCAGGTCAAAGGACTGCACCTCCGTCTCCCCGGCCCGGACGGGAGCATCACCTTCAAACCGGGGCAGTACATCCAGCTGGAGGTTCCCGGGTTCAAACTGTCCAAGGAACCGGAATACAGAGCCTTCTCCATTGCCTCCTCCCCTAAAGAGAGCGGCATCATCGAACTGTATATCGGCCGTGTGACCAAGGGAATTGTCTCTACTTATGTTCACGACTATTTAAAAACGGGACAGGAGGTCATGCTCAGAGGACCTTTCGGAGAATTTTTCTACCGGGAAACGGACCGCGACATGCAGTTAATTGCCACAGGAACGGGGCTGGCCCCGATTATGTCCATCCTCCGCCACATGCAAAACGAAAATATTCAGAGAACGGCGACTCTTTTTTTCGGAACCCGAAACCAAAGCGACCTGTACTGTGTGGATGAGCTGAGAGACCTGGAAAAGAAACTGGCATCCTTTACCTATATTCCGACTCTTTCCCGTGAGGACGAGGGATCATCCTGGGATGGCGAGAGAGGCCGGGTGACCGGTCTTATCGAAGAGCGCATCTCAGCCGGCGCCAACCTCGATGTCTACATCTGCGGCAATGCGGATATGGTGGAGTCCTGTTTGGAAGTCCTGGCAAAGAAGGGCAT
>CBFDBS010000321.1:0-2963 GCA_965603105.1 uncultured bacterium | reverse complement strand
ATAGCGGGGGACGTTAATGATGAGAATGCCTTTTTCCCCCTGTTCTTCCGTCCAGAGCTCGAGAATCTGCAGAATCGTTGAGCAGTGGCGGCCCACCCTGACATCGATTGGCCATCCGTTCTCATCGATTCTTTCAAAAAGCAGGCCGTGTTCTCCGGCCTTGACGATGAATTCGTCTTTTCCTTCGAGAAGGAGTGCCCGGTCCGTCCGCCCCCTGGTGGCGTCCAGCATGGGTTCTGGAGCTTCCAGCAGGAGAGAGATAGCATCGGTGTGATCTCCGATTTCCCGGTGGGAGAGCCCCCGGAGCGCTTCAGGGGAGTTTTCCATACCCATCGAAAAGTCCTCCGTCCCCGAGATCATCATCGAAGCCATAGCCGCCAGATCCTGGCCTTTCTGGTGGGCGACGATGGCACTGATGACAGGGTATTGGAGTTCGGCTTCATGCAGGTCGATGACGATATCGACGGATTCGTCTTTGATCAGTTGGGTCATGGCGTAGCAAGTCTTCTCCGTCAGAGTCCCGTTGGAGCGGCCCGGCCAGGTCCTGTTCAGGTTACGGATATCCATATAGGCCAGGTTCTGCCGGCTGGGATAGTGGATGTAGACTTCGGGATCCGGCCACTGATCCAGGGGATTGGACCATCGGTCACCCATCCTGAAAGTCTTCCCTCCCCATTGGGTGGGAATGGTGTAGTCGGGAGGGTAGGCGCCTCCCAAGCGGGTGACGGTTGTTCCGCTCCGGTTGGCCGAGAGAATAACAAACACCCGGCCTTTTTCGATGACCGCATTTTCGACAAAAATCCAACCAGTGAGACGGCCGGCGGGTTCTTCGGGATGAGTACCGCCCAGAATGAGGATGGATCCTCCCGGTTCCGACCCTTCCAGGATATAGACATTGGCGTCATTAATGCTGTTTTTTAAACCGGGAAAATAGTCACTCAATTTTTTGACTTGAGAGACTCCAGGCCCGAGGACGACAGGCTCTCTGAGGTGGCGGCTTCGATAGAAACTGATCCCGGCCAGAATCAATACAATCAAACCAAGGACTGAAATCGCCATCTTTCGAAAGATTGATAAATGCTTTTTTTCCATCTCTGCCTCTATTTCAAGCGAAAGAGCCTCAGGAGAAAGGGGATCAGGATGATGATATACAGGATTTCATCCTGCCATTTTTTGCTCTTGATCAGGTTCCAGATGACAAGGGCGGCAATGAAGCCTGTGAGCAGGTAGTAGAGGACGGTCACAATCATTCTCTATCTCCTCCTTGGGCATCAAGCCTTGTATCGTGTTTGTTGCAGTAGTATCGGATTCCACTCATCGTTTGATTCACAACAGTGTCAGAAAACTCAAATCCTTGCTGAAGATGACCATCAGGGTTCCCACGGCCATGATGATCAGGGCAGGAATGAGGCAGTGTTTCAATAGTGTGGCATATGACTCTTCCATACCCACTGTATCCTTGGTCAGTCTCCCGATAATAGCTGTGGGCGGCAGGGCGTCACCTAAAGGCCAAATGACACTCATCCCCGCCAGAGCGACAATTGGGTTGAGTCCGATTGTGTTGAACAGAAGCACGAGGGGTACACCCAGGACAGGGGCGGCTCCCCACATGAGCACCGCCTCCGATACGGGAAGGACAAAAAAGAGGGACATAAAGACCGCCATAATGGGAAGGGTGACAATCGATATGGCAATCAAACCCCGGACACCGGTCAGCGTCATGATTTGCACCAGGATGCCCACGCAAGTCAGAGTCCCGATCAGAGGAAGAAGCTGTTCTATGGTGCCTCTGGAGACCTTCAAAATATTCAGCTTGACCGGAGAAACCAGCACAGTCACAGCCGCGGCGACAACAAAGATCATCGGCAGACCCAAGATGGGGAAGGAGTGGGGCCAGAGTCTTCCGGCTATAACCAGCGCTAAAAAAACAAGGAAAGGAAGAAGAACCCGTATCCAGTTCATTTTATCCGGTGCCTGCGGAAGCTCATTCAAAGCCTTTTCCAGATCGACCGGCCGGCTCTTCCAACCGAGGAAGAAGATGGTGATAAGGGCCAGGACCACGCAAGGTATAAGGAGCGGCAGGAAAAAACCGACGTAAGGCATGTTGACACCGGCGGCGGTCAGCATGGCCCAGAGGCTGACCGGCGGGGCGGCCGCGCTCAGGCCGGCTATCAGAAAGATGATGGCGGCTGCCCTGGGTTTGGACAGCCCCATGTATCCCAGGACGACGGCGATCATGCCCCCAGTGATCAAAACCGTCACGCTTCCCGCACCTGTCAAGGCACCGGGAATCAGGAGTAGCAGTGTGATCAGGAGAAAGAGTATGGATTTCCGTCTGTGAAATCGGCGCAGGATTCCTCGAATCACAAAGGCCACACCGCCTGATTCTTTGAGGAGGTTCATAAAAAGAGTGGCAGTGACGAATATAAGGATGATATCGAAATAGGTGAAGGCCCCTTCGGCGATATGACGGACCGGAATACCCGCTCCTCCGGCCAGAGCTCCGGCGATGGCTGCCAGGAACATGGAAAGCTCCGTCGAAACTTTGAGGGCCTTGGCGATGATATAGACCACGATCATGACGGCCAAAATGATCTGGGTGGAAGCGAACATGCTCATGATGGAAACACCAGTCTCATACTGTATAAATAACCAGGTCTTAAATCAAATGGATTTTTTCTTTTTACTACATCTGACTCATGTTGAGGACAGAAGTCCATGCAGCAATATCGCTTCTTCCCTGAAGTGAGTTGGCATAAAGTTTGCTTGTCATCTTGTTATTGTCGCTTCATTTTATTGCCGTGACAAGCCTAGATTGGCTCTATGACAAAAAGTGTGATAAATGACCAACAAATCAAGGGAGCCTTTTATTATCAATGAGCTATATAAATAAAAATCATACTTTTTGTCATAGAGCCGCCTGGATTAATCATTAATTTGACTAAAGAGTTGGCAATAACATT
>CBFDBS010000320.1:0-2969 GCA_965603105.1 uncultured bacterium | reverse complement strand
GATCAGTGTTCAGTCCAAGCCTGATGTGGAGACCACCTTCACTCTCCGGTTCTAATCCCCTTTCCCTCTATTTTTAGCCAACGTTTTCCAAAACCGTGATAACTTCTGAGTAGGGGATGAAGGTAAGCATTGGAGGAGAGTTGAGCGACATCGGAGGATTGCGTCTTCCTGAGTCTAGCTTGGAGGGAATCCGACGCCAGTCGGACGGTGAGCATGTATTGAGCCTGCGGAGTTCTAGCGAAGTGGGAATTGATCAACACCTATCAAACTGAGCGGAATCAATAAACTGGCGAGTTGCGCAGCCGCCGACAAGGTGGATGAGGGAAGGCGAATACAATCCGACAGGGAGCGATAACTTCGTCCAATGCTTTCTCTTTTCACGGTTTCGGCAAAACGTTGGCGGCTGCTCCTGCGTTTGACAATTCTTCCTAGGCTTTTATAGAATTCAGAATTAAAGAAACTTCTCATGAAAACCAAATCTATGAAGAACGCGGACCCAGCAGTCAAATCGTCCCCCCTTGCGCTTCCGCTATTGAGGACAAAGCTGAATCCTCCGGCACGCCAACCACACATCATCCCCAGGCCAAGGCTGATTCAGCTTCTGAATGAGGGACTGAAAAGCAAGCTGATCCTGATTTCGGCTCCACCCGGCTACGGCAAGACATCCCTGCTGGGCGATTGGATTCAGAACAGCAGCCTCAAAACCGCCTGGTACGCCATCGATGAGAATGACAAAAATCCTCTCTTTTTTCTGACCTACACCATCTCATCACTTCAGAATATAAATCCAAGTATCGGAAATGCCGCCATCACTTCACTTCAATCCCCCCATCCTCCTCCGATGGAGTCCATTCTCACCAGTTTGATCAATGACATCGTTCAAGTCAGACATGATGTGATATTTGTGCTTGACGACTATCATCTTATCGATACTCCTCCTATTCAGGCCCTCCTCGGTTTTTTGATCGAACATCTGCCCGACAACATGCACCTGATTATCGCCTCACGCTCAGATCCTTCCCTTCCTCTGGCACGGGTGAGAAGCCTTCATCAGCTGACCGAAATCCGGGCCGCCGATCTGTGCTTCAACCCGGAGGAGATTTCCACTCTCTTCAACAAAAAATGGAACTTCGGTCTCTCTTCAGGAGAAATCACTTCCATCGCCGACAAAACGGAAGGCTGGGTTGCGGGGCTTCAGCTTCTTGGCCTATCCCTGCAGGACCGGACCGACATCTCTCCTTTTATCCAGGCCTTTCAAGCCGACAACCGTTACATTGCCGATTATCTCATGGAGGAAGTCCTGAACCGGCAGCCCGAACCGGTTCAGGCTTTTCTGCTCCAGACAGCCATCCTCCAGCGCCTCTGCGGCCCTCTCTGTGATACTTTAACCGGTCAGGAAAACGGCCAAGACATGCTCAACCGGCTGGAAAAGGCGAATCTGTTCTTGTTTCCGCTTGACAAGGAACGGATCTGGTACCGCTATCACCGCCTTTTTTCCGATCTGCTCCGCCACCGGTTGGAAACGGCTCGAGGCCAAAATCTTGCCGATCTTCACCTCCGCGCCGCCCGTTGGTACCAGGGTCAAGGGATGAAAGAAGACGCCGTCAAGCACACACTGGCCGCAGGTGATTATCCGCAGGCAGCCCGGCAAATCGAGGACATTGTCGAAAATTTCTGGGACCGGGGGGAGCAGTTCAAATTTCTTGAATGGTTCAAGGAACTCCCTGAAGATATTTTTTCCTCCAATCCCCGCCTGTCCATCTATCAGGCCAGAGCGATGGCCATGAGCGGTCTGTTGGACGAGGCGGAAAGAATTCTCCGGGGAGCGGAAGCCGCTCTCGAATCCTGGACGGACGACAGAACTCATCACCAAGAAGAACAGTCAAATCCGGCAGTCATCGGCCGGGAGAAAAAGGGTACGGCAGGCCGTTTAGCCACGATTTACGCCCTTCTGTCCGCTTATCGGGGAGAGACCACAAAAATCATCCAATTTTCCAGACAGGCCATCGAAGATCTTGATGAAAAAGATCTGATGTGGCGCAGTGTAGCGGCCACCAACCTGGGCTTTGCCTTCGGATGGAGCGGCATCGGGGACATGATGTCTGCCAGACAGGCTTTCTCCCACGCCCTGGATGTGAGCCGCCAAGCCGGCAACACCTTTTATGCCATGTTTTCCGAATTGTGCCTCGCCGGTATCGACGGCATCCAGGGACGGTTCGAACAGGCCATAGAAACATTCCAACGTCTGCTCCAGATCGCCGAGGACCAGGGATTGGGGCTCACCAGCCAGGCCGGAACGATCTACGGTTCCTTGGCCAACATCCTCCTGGAAAGAGGAGAGTCGGTTCAAGGAAGACAGTACCTACTCAAGGGCATAGAAATAACGGAAAAAGGGAATGACATTGCCGCCTCATCCTCCAACCGTCTCATTCTCGCCTATGCCCATCTATTCGACAAAAACCACTCCGAAGCCCTAAAAATCATTGAACAGCTGGAGAGGGAGACGAGGGATTGGGCCATCCCCAAATGGATGACCCATGTGTTGACATCGCTCAAAGCGGAAATCTGGATGGAACGGGGAGATACACGAGCCGTGTTGCGCTGGATTGGGCAAAGGGAATTGGCTCCCGAAAACGACATCCCCTACCGCCGGGAAATCGAGTATTCGGTCCTGGCTCGATTTCTCATAACCCAGCATCGTTATGACGAGGCCGACAATATTCTTCTCAGGATGATAAAGAATGCCGAAAGCAACACCCGCGTCTCGGATGCGATTCGATGGAGACTGATTCGAGTCCTCAATTTTTATGCCCAGGAAAACAAACAACAAGCGGCCGAAGAACTGAAAAACACCCTATACCTCGCCGAGCCGGGCCGATTCGTCCGTTCATTCGTCGCCGAAGGACAACCCATCGCCGAACTGCTCGAGGTCATTGCCGAGGAGGAAAAGGCGGCCGGAGTCAAATCCA
>CBFDBS010000319.1:0-2979 GCA_965603105.1 uncultured bacterium | reverse complement strand
TTAAAAAAGATTGGATGTCTTTCTGTGACAAAATAAGCTGCTCATTTTGTCTTTTCTCGAAGCTATGAAAATCCCGATGGAATTGCTAAACTAAAACCGGTCTCCGTCGTTTTTAAAATCCACACCCACGGAACCGTGGAGAAAAGTTCTATTCAATCGGGAGAGAGAGATGATAAGTATTAGAGAAATCGCGAACCGGTCCGTACTGAGTGAAACTCAGCTCAAAAAAATCGAAAAGAATATCCTCAGTCACGGAAACTATACACAGCAAACTGTGAGAGAAGAAATCGAACTCTTTTGTACAGGTCTGTGCATGAACGACTACTATTTTCAGACAACGCCAATCCACACCATAGCCAGCCATATCGAAGCACTGAAAGCCGCAGAGATCTTGGCCAGCTTGCGCAAAGAGGAATCCCTTAAAATCGATTTCGGCACTGAAACGGAAAAGGAGGCTATTTATCTTGTGGATGACTCCCACTACCGAGCTCTTGAGATCGAAAAACGCATTGAAGACAAATACCCGGACCACAGGCTTCAGAGTTACAGGGCGGAATGCAGGGCGACAGGAATCGGTTCTTTGCGGATGTACTTCGTCTCCCGCCCGAAATTCAAGACCAAAGAAAAAATCCAGAGAGATGCCGCTCACTTTGATGCCATCGCCGATGAATCTTTTTTAAAGAATTCCACCCGTGAAGCCTGCCTGAGATACCAGAAACTGCTCAAGAAAGCCGATGGCTGGGAGACCCCTCTTATCGAAGTGTCACACAAAAAAGAGACCAACGAACTGCGGATCATGGTTGTCACCCACAAGGAAACAAGCCGTCTGTTCTTTACCAACGTCTCCGATGTGATCCATTCATACAATCTCATTTCCACACGAAAATACATTGAACATTTCGCCAATGGAAAAACAGTATATGCCTTTTATCTGGACGACGTCAGCGAAAAAAAGCTCATCCAAGATCTAGTGGAAGACATCAGCCTGGTCTACGTCGTTCCGGAGAGTCCTCTTTCCTTTCTTTTCCGCGAGGGGCAACTCAGCGCCCAAGAGACCGCCTTCGGTGTTTCCGCCTGGAGCTTCACCCATCAATTCCTCACAGAATACACCGAAGAATACCTGATGCTTAACCGTGCATTGAAGGACTCTCCCGAACTGGTCGGACTGATTCGAACCATGAAAACCCGGCTGGCCAAATTCGCTTACGATGAGGCTCGAGTCTGGGACACTCTGGTTGAAAACCGCGATTATCTCAAAAAAAGCTTCCGGCTCTTCAACAAGAAGTTCAATCCCTTTCTCCAAGATCATGACATTTCTGTCGACCTGGCCGAACTCAAAGAGGACATCAAACGCCACGTGAATGTCGAAATCGACAGAAACATTCTGGATGCCATCCTTCTGTTTATCGAAGTCATCCAGAGAACCAATTTTTACAAACGGGAAAAGACTTCTCTGTCCTACATGTACAATCCCTCCTTCCTGAATCCAGTCGATTATCCCGTTCCCCCCTATGGAGTCTTCCATGTGATTGCCCTCGAGCTGCGCGGATTTCACATCCGGTTCAGAGACATCGCCCGAGGCGGGATACGGATCGTTCATTCCAGCAATTACCAAAATTTCCTAAACAATTCAGATTTCATCTTCGACGAAAACTACAACCTCGCCCTGACGCAACAGAAAAAGAACAAAGACATCCCCGAAGGTGGCTCCAAGGGAACGATCCTTCTGCGCTGGAAGGATCAAGACAAGGAAATGCCCGCGTTCAAAAAATACATCAATGGACTCCTGGATCTCCTCTTGCCCGATGAAACCATCGTCGATTTCTACGGAAAAGAAGTGATCCTCTTTTTGGGACCCGACGAGGGGACGGCGGATTTTATGGCCTGGGCGGCACTGCGGGCAAAAAATCAGGGGTATTCCTACTGGCAGGCCTTCTCCACAGGAAAGCCAGTCTCCATGGGCGGCATTCCCCACGACCTTTACGCAATGACGACCAATTCGGTTCACCAGTACGTGCTCAACATTTTGGACAAGGAAGGAATCCAGGAAAAAAAAGTCACCAAGGTCATGACAGGGGGACCGGACGGCGATTTGGGCAGCAACGAAATTCTCGTCTCCCGAGACAGAATTCTGGCCATCATCGACGGCTCGGGCGTTCTCTATGACCCAAAAGGGCTGGATCGCAAAGAACTCCGCCGTTTAGCCAAAAGGCGGATTCCGGTCGAAAATTTTCGGAGGGAACTCCTTTCACCACCAGGATTCCTGGTCACCGTCGGGGAAAAAGACATCTCTCTTGCCCACGGTGAGAAAGTGGACAGCGGATTGGAATTCCGGAACTCTTTCCATCTCGATTCCCGCTTCCAAGCCGATCTTTTTGTCCCCTGCGGCGGACGGCCGGCTTCCATCAACATCCATAACTGGAAAGAACTCGTCGACGAAAAGGGGAGGCTGCGGTTCAAATACATCGTGGAGGGAGCCAATCTCTTCATCACCCAAGACGCCCGCCTTCGGCTGGAGGAAAAAGGAGTCATTCTTTATAAAGACGCTTCCGCCAATAAGGGAGGGGTGACCTCCTCTTCTTTGGAAGTATTCGCCAGCCTGGCTCTCAGCGATAAAGAGTATGAAGAGCTCATGTGTGAAATAAACGGGAAAATTCCTTCGTTCAGGAAGCGCTATATCGAGGAGATCATCCTGCTCATCAAAGACAATGCCAGCAAAGAATTTGAGATCATCTGGAAAGAAAACGCAGAAAAAAATATTCCCCGAGCCATTCTTACAGATCAAATCAGCGACAAAATCAATCAAGTCACCGATGCCGTCTATACCTCAAAACTGTTCGACAACCGGCCCCTGTTCAAAAATATTGTCGAGTGCTGCTGTCCTTCCTCTCTGATCAAGCAGGTTGGTTTCAAGACTATTCTCAAGCGTGTTCCGGAAAGTTACCTCAAAGCTGTCTTTGCCTCTCATCTGGCCAGCAC
>CBFDBS010000318.1:0-2997 GCA_965603105.1 uncultured bacterium | reverse complement strand
TTCTGATTCGCAAAGAACTCCTGAACAATGTCTTCTCGTTCCGTTTTGTGATCACCTTCGTTCTTCTTTTTGTCATCGTTCTGGCTACTTCCGTGATTCTGACCAACGACTATGTGCGCAAACAGGATGAATTTTCCCGGCGTCAGGGAGAGGTCGAGAATTATTTGAGGGAGTATGCCCATTTCAACAGAATAGGAAATATCATAGCTCCCGCGCAGCCTCCTCTGGCATTCTACAGCTTAATAAGGGGAATTTCCCCCGAGATCAACATGGGTAAGTTCAATAACGATCCA
Organism: uncultured bacterium; assembly: GCA_965603105.1. Lineage (GTDB taxonomy): Bacteria > Acidobacteriota > Aminicenantia > Aminicenantales > Aminicenantaceae > CBFDBS01. The sequence continues at coordinate 2,704 of CBFDBS010000318.1, read as the reverse complement.
TTGCCAGTCGTCTTCCCGCTGATCGACTTGACCTTCATCGTCTCCATCCTTCTCAGTCTCGTCGCTCTCCTTTTTTCATACGATTCGATTTGCGGGGAAAAAGAAGACGGGACGTTGAAATTGATGCTCTCGAACTCCGTCTCACGGGCGAAAGTCCTGCTGGGCAAAACGATCGGAGGGACTGTGACCTTGCTCATTCCCTTCGTCTTTTCCCTGGGAATTAGTCTTCTTGTCATTTTACTGAATCCGAGGATTTCCTGGAAAGGGAGCGATTGGGGGGCTTTAGGACTGATTGTTTTCTCGACCATCTTGTATGTGACACTCTTTTACAGTCTTGGGATTTTCGTGTCGTCCCGCCATAAGTCCGGTGCTTCCTCGATTATGACTTCGCTTTTTCTCTGGGTGCTTTTTATCCTTGTCATCCCCAGTTTGACACCGTACATGGCTTCTTTCCTCTCTAAAACACCTTCGCGGATTCAGATCGGGAGAGAAGCTGGCCGCCTTGGGGATGTAGAGAGAGACGAACTTGGAAACAAGCTAGCCCAGGAGAGGAAACTGCAGGTGATCAGAAAATACCCCGTGCTTCAGGAAGAGTTGACACAGGAGGAACGTCAAAGAAGAGTTGCCGCCGATCCTGATTACAGAATAGCCTATGAAGAACTGGCTAACGAGAAAAGCGCGGCCTGGAATGAAGCCAACAGGATTCAAGGAGATAAAATGCGGCTCCTCTGGGAAGAATTGGAACGCAAAGAGGAGTGGCAGACGAATCTTTCCATTTACCTGTCGATGGCTTCTCCCTTGTCCAGCTTCACCTATTTGACGACCGACCTTTCAGGGACCGGAATGAGGAGTCTTCAACATTTCGAAAATCTCAGAAGGGGATGGAGCGCAGTTAATGCGGAATACCAAAGGAACAAGCAATCCGAGCTGCGTGAACAGGATCCGACCATGGATGTCTCGAACACCGCCGTCGATGTCAGCGACATGCCTAGGTTTCAGTTCCGAGACGAACCCCTATTGGATCGGATCAAAGGAGCACTTCCCTTCTTCGCCGCGCTATTTATCTTCAATATCCTTTTTTTTACGGCCGCCTTTGTCTCTTTTGTGCGCTACGACGTCCGCTGAGGAAAAAATTGGGGACTGTCCCCGATTTTTTTCCTTATTCGTAGTGCAGGCTGTCGATAGGGTTGGCCAGGGCGGCTTTGACGGACTGGAAGCTGACAGTGAGCAAAGTTACCGCCAGGGCGATCGATGCAGAAAGGATAAACATCCATAATCCCATCTTCTCCCTGTAGGGAAATGTTGAAAGCCAGCGGTTCATGACGATATAAGAAATTGGCCAGGCGATAAGGTTAGCCACTAAGATCAACTTCAGAAACTCTCTGGACAGAAGGCCGATCACTCCCGAAACCGATGCTCCCAGGATTTTACGGATGCCGATCTCTTTGGACCTCTGCTCGGCCGCGAAAGAGGCCAGACCTAAAATGCCAAGACAGGAAATAAAGACGGCCAGAACAGCACAGGCCGTAAAGATTGTCCCCAGCCTCCGCTCGAAGCTGTACCAGCTCTCGAATTCCTCATCAATGAAAAAAGAAGCGAACGGATTCCGCGGTGCATACTGCTTCCATGTCCTCTCGAGAAAGGCCAGAGCGGAGGCCGTGTTCTCCGGGTGAATTCTGGCCGAGATGAAATCCCTCCCTGGCCTGTGCAGAGAAATCATGAACGGGTCGATCCGGCTGCGCATCGAGTCGTAATGAAAATCCTTGACCACGCCGACAACCGTCAGCAGTTCATTCTCATCCCCTTTGAGGGTCTTGCCGACAGGAGATTCCCAGTTCAGCTCCCTGGCGGCCGTTTCGTTGATGATGACCGCCTGGCTGGTATCCGTAGAGATGGTTCGGGAAAAGTCGCGGCCGGCGGCCAGAGTCAGGCCGTATGTATTGAGAAAATCGAAATCCGCGAAAATCACTTTCAGGTCCTTTTCATTGCCTTCCTCTAATCCCTCGGGGAGAAAGCTCATCCGGATGCCGCGTCCGCTGGCGGGGGTACCGCTGGATGCCGTGACCGCCATTACCGAAGGATTTTTCAGGATGGCGGCCTTGAAAGTTTCGTGATTATCGCCGACCGGGCTCCCTTCGATGGGCAGGACCAGAACCTGGTCGGCCTGGAATCCAAGCTCTCTGGTTTTCATGAAGTTGATTTGATTGTAAACGGTCATCGTGCCCACAAAAAGCAGGATGGAGATGGCGAACTGGAAAACGACGGTTACCGTTCGGAAGGACAGCTTTTTACCTTTATACAAAGGTGTCTTTTTGAGAATCCCTGCCGGTTGGAAGGAGGAAAGGTAGAGTGCGGGATGGCTCCCGGCGACAAGTCCGACAAGAAGTGTCAAGCCCAGAAGTCCGGCCAGAAGCCCGGCATTGCCGAAGGGATCAAAGGCCATGTCCTTTCGTATAAAAGTGTTGATCCGGGGCAGGAGGAGTTCGACGAAAACCGAAGCCAGGAACAGAGAGAGAAAGGCGGTTGATATGGATTCGGCGAAAAACTGCCGGATGATCTGGCCCCGCCGGGCGCCGACGACTTTTCGCAGTCCGACTTCCATTATCCGCCGGGACGAACGTGCAGTAGACAGGTTCATGAAATTGATACAGGCGATGAGAAGAATAAAGATCCCGATCGCCGCATAAATATAGATATAGGATTT
>CBFDBS010000317.1:0-2999 GCA_965603105.1 uncultured bacterium | reverse complement strand
AGAGGCATTTACATTGCCGATATTTTTCCCTTTAAAGAATTCGGGGCTGAGGTCTTCGCTCAAGAGGCCCATCTTTTCGACATCCAGGAAACAATCAAATGGAACATGTTCGAAAGACGGGGGCCGACGCTCGGGGAAATGGCCCGCGTGGACAATCCTCCGGTAGGTGCCGATATCTATTTTTATCTGAAGAACGAAGCGGAGTCTGTCAATATCGTCATCAAAGACCTGGAGGGAAATGTGATCCAGGAGCTCAGGGGTAAAAAGGATCAAGGGCTGCAAAAAGTCTTCTGGAATCTGCGGAAAAGGGCGACTAACCAGCAACAAAGAGGTGTTTCCTTAGCGGATGTTGGAACATACAAAGTGACGCTGGTCATCGATAAAAATGAGGTGGCGACCAAAACACTTCAGGTCGTCGACGACCCGGGCTTCTAACGGAGGATAGCCCTCAGATTCTTCAGATTCCGTCTCATCCGCGGTTCGCAGACAGCAGGCCAGTCTTTTCTTTCGGTGATTTTCAGACTCCCTTTCTGCACGGCATCCTGTGATTTTCGAGCCAGTCCGATGAGCCTGACGAACTCGGGCAGATCCAGATCGGGAAATTCAGCCAGAAAAAGAGGATCGAAGACCGGAATATCAAAGCTTCCTCCGTGGTCCTCGATGGACAGGTGGACATCGTAGGGAAGGGAACGCAGAAGTGAGGTGAGTTTCGGAAAATCGATGACACCTGTTCCGATCTCGGAAGAAAAAGTCACCAGCCCTTCATCACCTAGAATGACACCTCCGTCTTTGACATGGGTGCAAACGACCCAGGGCAGAATACGCTCCGTTGCCTCCAGCGGATCTTCCAGCATGGTCATCAGATTCATGGTGTCGAGACAGATCCCTAAACACTCGCCGGGTTCGGTCTCGCACATCTCGAAAAGCCTGAGCAGTTCGAATGTGGTGAACTCGAAATGGGTCTCGATGGCCAGAATGACGTTGTGGTCTTCGAGCATGGACTTCTGCGCCCGCAGAGACGCGGCGGTCTCGGAAAGGAGCTTTTCGGTTTTGGGACTTTCTTTCCTCCAGCGCATCAAACCTCCGGAACAGGAGCGGATGACGCGTGTACCGAGCTCGGCCGCCTGTTCGGCGGCTTTACGGTTAATGGACAGAATGTCCCGCCTTTCCCAGGACAGGGTGTCGAAGGGAATGTGCTGCCCTCCTCCCCATTCGAGATAGAGACCGAAGTCGCCGGCCCGGTGGGCAAGATCCCGCAGATAAGAGACATCCACATTTTTTTCTCTCTCGGAACTCAAGCCGGAAAATTGCACGCCTTCGGCTCCGTAGCGGGCCGCCCATTCCAGGATCTCGAGAGGCTCCAAGCCGAGGGGATCGAGTCCATAACTGTCGATTCCGATCCGCAGCGGTTTTTTCACAATCCCTGCTTTCCGGTGATCTCCTCGATATCGAACCGGAGAATATTGACTTTCTCATAATCGAGATCGCTTTTGAAGTTTCTAGCTCTTATGGGATCGGGATTGTCTTCCAGATGACGGAAAAGCACTTCCATACCGTGTTTTTTTTCTGACAGCTCTTCAACAACATACATCTCTCCCCAGAACACGACCGTTCTGTAGGCGTGGCTGCATTCATCTTTTTTATAGCCGTGATCCTCGATGACCGTAGCGCAAACCCGGGAGTTTTGAGACAAAAATTCCAGCTTGAGGCCATGGGAAGCGCTGTGAAAATAGAGCGCCTTTCGAGCCTCGTCATAGCCATAGTTCATGGTCACAATATAGGGCTGGTCTTTCCGGCAGAGAGAAACCACAGCATATTTCCCTTTCTTCAGCACCTCGAACAGAACAGATCTGTCCGTGATCTCCTTTTCCTTTTTAAACATATGATATTCCGCCATGCTCTCCCCTCCCAATTTGGGGTCAGGCTTTGAAAACTTGGATAACTCTCTCCTCTTATCAGGCCTGACGATTGAAGTTCATCTCCCCCCGGTTTTAAAAGCCCTTTCTCTTTTTTGCCTTTTTTATTTAAGCCGCTTGATGATGTGCCAGCCGTAAGGACTTGTCTCGACATCATAACCAGTCATTCCGATCTCTCCGACGTCCAAGCTGAAACTCACATCTCCGAAGGCCGGGACCATCCCCGCCCGGGGGTACTCTTTGATGCTTGCATCCGGCGTGACATCGATATTGTGCAAGGAGTAAATGCAAGGATAAGTATCGTCAGAGTACTCTTTGACCAGAGCATCGAACTCTTCACCTTTTTTCGCCCTTTCCAAAATTTCTTTGGCCAGAGTTTCGGCTTCGGGAAGGGTCCGGGTCAATTCGGGCTTGCTGGGGATAGCGCCGCCGAAAGAAATCAGGATGTGCTGCACGGTCATCCGAGCGGGCTCTTGAGTGGCTGTTTCTTCAGACTTTGTGGTTTCTTCGGACATAGCGGCTTCTTCGGACTTCTTGCTGCAGGAAACCAGCACCAGTAATCCAACACATAAAACGACCAAAACTGTTTTTTTCATTCTCACCTCTTTGGGGTCAGGCTTTCGAAACTTTCGAAACCTCACCTCGCATATTTTGGGATTCTAATCACTTAAACTTTTCACAGAACTCATTTCTGACCGGGCTCCGTTTCAGAGGAGCAATGGGCGGAGGGAGTTGCCGCACCATTCCAGATACCTTTCAAAATCCTCAAAGCTAAGGGTCAAAGTGGCTGTATTGACATTGGGATGAAAGCTCACCCAGTCGGCAGTCCTCAGGTCCTTATCCACAACGACCTGAACCTCCTTACCGCTGTCATTGATCAATCCGAAGGGCGAAACGGCCCCCGGTTCAAGGCCGAGGAAGCGTATCATCCTCTCCGGCGAGGCAAAACTGAGCCTGTCTTCGCCCAGCTGCCTGTTCAATTCTTTCAGGTCCGCCCTCTTGCTGCTCTCCAAAATAACAAGATAGTGCCTGTTCCCCTTTTTATTCCGGACAAATAGGTTCTTACAGTGCGTCCCTTTGACA
>CBFDBS010000316.1:0-3000 GCA_965603105.1 uncultured bacterium | reverse complement strand
CCGCCCCGGCCCCGCAGCCCGGATTTTTTGATCTCATCGATGATCCCCTCGGGGGTCATTTCCGACAGGGCCTTGGCCAGCGCTTTGTATCCGTCTCTGGCGATATACTCATCGATGACTTCGGGATCGATCAATCCCCGGTTCCTGAGAGCGATCAATGTTTGGCGCGAAAAAAAGCCGATGTCCATCATCTTCGGAATAACTAGCTCATCCTCGGAGGGAGTGAACATGAGTTTTTTTACGGGCCGGCCTTTTAAAAAATGCTCCTCGACCAGATGAGGGATGATCTCTGCCGTCAAGTTCTGATAGAAGATGCCATCGGGCATGACAACCATCACCGGACCTACGGCACAGAACCCGTTGCAGCCTGTCATAACGACGAGAGCCTCGTTCTCCAAGCCCTGTTTCCTTATCTCTTCTTCTAATACTTCTTTGATCTTGAAAGACTTATTGGAAACACAGGCGGTTCCCGCACAAAGCATTAAATGCAACCGGTATTTTTCTGTATTATGTTCGTTCATCGTCTGTTTGACCCCTATTCATATAAAACATATTGACACCCGTCAGGAGACTCTCTCGCTGCCCTTGGCCAGGGCGTATTCTTCGACGATTTTTCCGCCGATAACATGGTCTTCAAATATTTTTCGGATTTTTTCCGGCGTCAGATCCACATATTTGACGGGAGCCTCATCCTTCAATTCGACAGTGGCCATGGGCTCCTTGCTGCACAGGCCTGCACAGCCCGAGCTGGTGAGAATGACATCGGTAAGTTCACGTTTTTCGATTTCATCCATCAGCTCATTCATGATCTTTCTGGCTCCGGCGGCGATTCCACAGGTGCCCATATGCACCGTGATTTTCGCCCTCCCTGCACCGTCCCGCAGCAAAACGGTTTTTTTAACTCTCTGACTGATTTTTTCCAAATCTTCAATTTTCAGTTTTGTCATCGCTCTTATCCATTAAAATAATTTTAAATTTAAATTTAAATTTAATCGGCTGATCATAAAACATCCCTCACACACTTTCGTAACTCTTCAGCAATTCATGGACTTTGTTTTTGGCAAAATGACCGTGGATTTCCTCTCCGACTTTCAAAACAGGAGCCAGCCCGCAGCAGCCGATACAACGAACAGACTCTAGAGTAAACACCATATCCTGGGTGGTGGTGCCTCGCCCAATCCCCAATTCGCTTTCAAATGCTTGAGTAACTCTTTCGGCTCCTTTGACGTGGCAGGCGGTCCCCAGGCAGATGGTGATCAAATGCTTGCCTCTTGGCTCCAGACTGAAGGCGTTGTAGAAAGTGGCGATGCGGCAGACGGCACCCAACGGCATGTTAAGTTGATCGGCGATGTACTTCAAAACCGGTTCGGGCAAATAATTATAGGTGTCATTGGCCTTTTGCAGAATGGGCACTAAAGACTTTTCCGAAATTTCAAATTCTTTAATGATCTTGTCCATGATGGCCACGTCTTCAACGGAAATATTGATCTTTTCCCTTTCGGGTGTGACATAGATGATGTTCTGAACCGGACAATGGGTGACACAGGAACCGCATCCGGTGCATTTGTCTTCGTCGACATAACGCGGCCTCTTGTTGATCGTCACTTCAAAATTTCCGGCACTGCCCCTGATCTTTTCGATATCCGCCAGCGTGATCACTTCAATATCTTTGTGTCTGCCGATCTCGACCAACCTGGGCGCCATGGTGCACATGGCACAATCGTTGGTGGGAAACGTCTTGTCGAGCTGGGCCATCACACCGCCGATAGACGGTTTATTATCAACAAGATAAACTTTTATTCCTGATTCCGCCAGATCGAGGGCTGACTGCATGCCTCCGATTCCGCCGCCAATCACCATAGCGGCACCGACTTTTTTCTTTTCTTCTGTATTGAGCGACATTTCTGAGATTCCCTCCTTTATACTTAGAGAAGGCCTTTGGATTTCAAAAGATCACGCGGCTCGATGATGTGTTTTTGCAGCCAAAAATCCGCTTTTTTACTGCCCAGAGCCAAGCCCAGCAGCTCTGTAAAATAAAAGGTGGGGAAGTGGACTTTTCTCCCCCATTTCTTGGCCATCATCCCCTGCTTGGTATCCAGATTAGCCTGACACAGAGGGCAAGCCGTGACCACACAATCCGCGCCCGCTTCTTCAGCCTTCTGAACCAGTTTTCCTGACAGCTCGGTTACGATATCAGGACGGGAAAGCATCAGGCTTCCACCGCAGCAGTCCGTCTTGTAAGACCAGGAATACGTCTCAGCTCCCAGTAGAGTGAGGAGATCGTCCATATTCTGAGGATTGTCATATTTGACGGCATCGGTGACCTTGGGCGGCCGTGTTATAAGACATCCGTAGTAGCAAACGGCTTTGAGGCCGCTGAGGGGCTTCTCGACTTTCTCTTTGATGGCCGCAATATTTTCTTCCTCGGTCAGGAAATCGAGGAGGTGCTTTACGGGGACTTTCCCCTGATAAGACGTGTCAATGGCGGGTTCCTTTCCCTCTTTGATATGCTTTTCGGCAACCTTGAATCTCTGAAAGCAGGCGGCACAGGGGATCACCAGGTCCAATCCGCTCTCTTCAGCTATGGAAAGATTGCGGGTGGCAAGCTCGATGGCCAGGGCCTCATCCGTGCAATGGGCAGAGCCGGCGCCGCAGCAGTTCCAGTCGGCTAGCTCGGCCAGCTCGATGTCAAGTATCCGGCTGACTTCCTTTGTGGATTCTCCATATTCCAAACCGGTGCTATGCAGAGAACATCCTGGATAATAGGAAACTTTCACGCCCTTTCTCCTCTTTTGAGTTTTTTAAAAGCTTTTCTTATCTCGCCTCTCCGTTTGACAACGCCGGGGACAAGTTTGAGTTTTCCATGCCTGAAAAGCTTAAGCCCCACTTTCATATCTTCTAATAGTGCCCCGCTCTTGATATTGGAAACCAGGTCTCCGCTCGTTCTCAGCATATACAGCCCGATCATTCCCAATTCATACAGCTTTCCGGTGGTCTTTA
>CBFDBS010000315.1:0-3004 GCA_965603105.1 uncultured bacterium | reverse complement strand
CATAATGGCAATCTAGCACATGTACGCTGAACCCAAGAGTTTTCGGACAGCCTGCTGTCCCCAATTTATTTACAGGTTGAAGCCGATGCCAATCAGGAACCAGCCGAGGCCGGAGCCTTCTTCTGCGACTACGAAGAAACTCTTGCTCGGAAAGTATCTGACTCCGATGTATTCCCTGACAAAAAAACCGCCGACGGTGGGTTCGATGGGTTCGATACCGGAAAGTCTATATTTGGCCCATCCGACCCGCCAGCCGGATGCGATTCCTATATAGACATCGAGCTTGTCCCGGATACTGATATAGTCTGCGATCGCCTTTAAATTGAAAGGGTGAAAGGCCACTCGGGCAACAATAGGGACCTGACTGTAAGTCCATATGTTACTGTAATGCCAGTTGTTGAAGCCAACGGCGATACCTCCGGAGATGGCGTCATGGAATCCGTAGTCAAATGCTGCGAAGGCACCGACATAAGATGCGATGAAACCAAAACTGATGTTCGAACTGCCCTGTCCGTAGCAGCTTCCCGTCGATGTGGCCCAGTCATCGGCCACAGAAGATGTCGAAGTGACAAACAGTGCACAAACAATAAATATTAATATTTTTATTCTCATAATTTTAGAATAGGATTAAGAAGATAATCTGTCAATGGAATTTTACTTCCTGCTATAAATCTCGAGCGGTCTAATTGAGCTTCAGCCGGTTGACGAGGTGTTCACCGCACCTCAAAGCCAGAGCGGTGATGGTCAGGGTTGGATTCGTCTGGCCGGAAGTCGTGAATGCGCTCGAGCCTACAACATACAGATTGTCATGGTCGTGTGACTTCAAATCGGCATCGACGACGCTGTTGAGAGGATCGGTTCCCATCCGGCATGTCCCCAACATGTGTTCGAAACTGTTCCTGTATCTGAAAGGGGACACGGTTCCCCCCACGGAGTTGAGTGCTTTTTTGAAATATTGCGAATAAAAATCGACACTGCGCTGCAGGTATTCCTGCTCCCAGATGGAAAAATCGAACTCAGCGATAGGATCGCCGTTTCTGTCCTTTCTCGAACGGTGCAGCCGGACACTGTTGTTTTTGTCGGGCAGCATCTCCATTTCCAGGCAGAAGACGCCCTGCCCGACTGTGCTGCGGAAAAGCTCGTCCCTCAGCCTCTGTCCAAAGTATCCCTTTTTTAAGTGATCGATAACAATACTCCGTGCCTGATCGGAGCTTTTGATCTCCGGTGTCAGATTGCTCAACCACACCTCGACAATGATGCCTGAGCGGTCTGACCTGAAACTGCCGTCATAGAAGGAAAGAGAATGGGAAGACTGCACGGTCTTATCGTAGAGTGTATAGATGCTGAAAGGAAGTTGGAAAGGCAGGAGGATCCCCACCTGATCCGCCAGGTATTTCCCGATCGCCTCTGACCTGGACCGGAAATGGGTGTCCTGCGAGTGATACCGGGACAGCAGCATGATCCTGGCATTTTCGATGGCATTGGCGGCCAGAACGAAAACATCGGCTTTGATGCGCACTTCGTTTCCCTGACGGTCGATGGCCAGAGCTTCAACAATCCGGTTGTCCTGCTGATAAAGCCGGGTAACGGTCAGTTTATCAGTTATTTTGATGTTCTCGGACTTGAATTGTTCTTCCAGGTGAGTCGTCAGGCAGTTGTATCTGGCGTCGACCGGACAAAAATATCCGCAGGAGCCGGCTCCGCAGCAGGCGTTTCTTCCATCCGCATCGATGGGGTAGCGCGCCTTATGAGAAGGAGAGATTTCAAAGCCCTGGTCCTTGAAGCGGCGGTTGAGCTCGACCGCTCCAGGCGGCAGGTCGAAGGGAGGGAGAGGGAAAGGACTCTTCCTGTACTGGGTGAAGAAGTCTTTCGGCGGGCCGGACACCCGCATTTCCTGTTCGGCTTCTTGGAAATAGGGTTCGAGATCGTCATAAGAGATAGGCCAATCGTCTCCGACTCCGTAGCGGCTTTTCAATTTGAAATCGTTGGGAACTTTTCGAATGGCATTGCCGAACCAGACCAGCGAAGCGCCTCCCACGGCATGATAGCCGGAGTAATTGTAATCCTCTTTTCCCGCATTTACGAAGTCATACCTGTTGAATTCAGGATCGTCGTAGACTTCTCTTTCGTTTGCATAGTTCGACTCCAGCCTCTCCCAAGTCAGATGAGCCCCTCTTTCGATGATCTGGATTTGTGCTGACGTCCCCTTAAGTTTATGGGCCACAAACGTTCCCGAAAAGCTTGAACCGATAATGCACACGTCTGTATTTATTATCTGCATGTTATCCCTTCTACAAATTGATAGATAATAGAGATCCTATTTTGGATGGTACCTGTTCCAGACCTCCCCGTCCTGCACCAGATAGCCGCACCAGCCGTAGTCACCGGGAAGGTCCGGGTAGTCCAGGTAGCCCAGAACGTTTTTACCCTCGAAGTACTTGGTCAGTACCATCAGAATTTCCGGAGAACCAACGATTTGAGGCATGACCAACTGGAAATATTCCTCTTTGGCCGCTGTGTCGAGGGTTCCGATGGAGGAGATTTTATCGAAGACCTGTTTCAAATTGGCCTGAATCGACGCGGATTGATCCGCCGTCTCCTTCAGGGCGTTTTTGATCTTTTCCTGCTCCTCTTTAGGGGGATTTTCTCCAAAGAGCATATAAGCCAGAATGGTTGAAAACTGAGTATAATACTTATCGTCTTTTCCCCCCTGACAGGCATTAAAAGAGATTCCTCCGACGACGGGAAGGAGCAGAAATGTAGACACCGAGATGAATTTTCTCCTGGTCATAGAAGGAGAGTTTGATTTTTTCATGATTGCCTCGAGGTTCCATTTTTATGACGAAAGTCCGGTTTTGTCAACGAAAAAGATACGGCCTTTCCTCCACTGACCCGTTCATTTAGACCAGGAAAGAAAATTGTCTGCTTTTTTAAGAAAGAGATTTTTTTACTAACCTGGATTATTCACGAGTCGAGGTTGCTGCAGCTGCGAGGCGTGATGGAT
>CBFDBS010000314.1:0-3023 GCA_965603105.1 uncultured bacterium | reverse complement strand
TCCGCCTGGCTATCGTCGACTTCTCTGGATTTTCTCTCAAGTTTGGAATGAAATTTTCCTTCTAATCCCTTCCGGTGTATTTGAGGATAAGGTCCTGATTGACACTTCAATTGTCCTCCACTATTATTTTAGGGCAGTCACATAAAGGAAAGAAATGATTCAGATATGCCCCAAATGCCGAACAGAGAATGATCCCTATGCAAGAACCTGTAGCTCCTGCGGTCTACAGTTCGATGTTGCGGATGACCTTCCGATTTCCAGCATGGAAACACGAGCCGTCGCCATTGAAGAGCTGAAACGCGGGACAACCTTCGCCGGCCGCTATGAAGTGATCGAAGAGCTCGGTCAAGGCGGTATGGGCAGGGTTTACAGGGTCGAAGACTCCAAGACAAATGAAGAGCTGGCTCTAAAACTTATCAAACCCGAGATCGCCTCTGATAAAAAAACAATCGAGCGCTTCATCAATGAATTGAAGATCGCCCATAAGATTTCTCACCGAAACGTTTGCAGCATGTATCATCTCGGAGAGGATCAGGGGAATTACTACATTACGATGGAGTATGTCCCGGGAGAGGATCTCAAGAGTGTGATCGGGATGACCCGCTTTCTGTCGCTTGAAACGGCGGTCGCCATCGGAAAGCAGATCTGCTATGGACTGGCCGAAGCCCATCGGCTGGGAGTCGTCCACAGGGATTTGAAACCGAGCAACATCATGGTCGATAGAGAGGGGAATGTCCGCATCATGGATTTCGGAATTGCCCGCTCGTTTAGAGACAAGGGGATAACAGGAGCGGGGATGATGATCGGAACTCCCGAATACATGTCCCCTGAGCAGGTCCAGTCGAAGGGGGTTGATCAGAGAACGGATATCTATTCCCTGGGCGTGATTCTCTTCGAAATGGTCGCGGGAAGGCCTCCTTTCTCTGGGAAAACCCCTCTGAGTGTGGCCGTTAAACACCAGACGGAAATCCCACCCGATCCCAGAGATTTCAATGCTCATGTTCCTGAAGAACTCAGCCGGCTCATTCTCAGATGCATGGAGAAGGATAAGGCTGAAAGATACCAGAATGCAAGCGAGATCTTGGACGAGCTGAACAGGATCGGCCAGAAAAAGTCCACGCTTCAAAAGCCGGCCACTGATGACAAAATCAGCACGTTGAGAAAGAGCCCTCGGCCTTCCAATAAGAAATGGTTGATTCCAGCGGTGCTTATTCTGGCCGCCGTTTTTGTTGGCGTATACCTGGTTTTTTCCCTTCTCCAAAAGCCCCCCGTTTCAGAAGACAGGAAAATGCTGGTTGTTCTGCCTTTTGAAAATCTGGGGGCCCCTGATGATGAGTATTTTGCTGCTGGAATTACCGAAGAAATCACCAGCCGGTTGTCCGCTCTCCACGGACTCCTCGTCATCTCTAGGACCAGCGCCATTCAATTCAATAACACGAATAAAACGATCAAACAGCTTGCCGAAGAACTGGGAGTTGATTATGTGCTCGACGGCAGTGTTCGCTGGAACCGTGGGGTCGGCGGCAGCGGTCGCGTCCGGGTCACGCCCCAGCTAATCCGGGTCAGAGACGACACTCAGGTTTGGTCCGAGCGGTATGACCGGGTTATCGAGGACATCTTTGTCGTCCAGAATGAGATTGCAGAGCAAGTCGCTCAAAATCTGGACCTCACTGTTTTAGAACCGGAACGAAGAGTTCTCAACGCCAGGCCGACGGACAATCTTGAGGCCTACGACTTTTTCCTGAGAGCGAGAGAGAGTGAGGACAGAGGTTGGGCCTTTCAAAACCTTGACGAATTCAATACCGCTATTGGACTGTTGGATAATGCCACCGAGTTGGACCCGGACTTTGTCTTTGCTTATGCCCGAAAGACATACATCCATTCCAGAATGTATTTTTTTGGGGTCGATCGCACGGATTTGCGTTTAACCTGGGCGCGGGAAGCAGTGAACAGGGCTGTTGAGCTGGCTCCTGATCTACCCGAAGTCAAATGGGCATTGGGATTCTACTATTATTGGTGTCTTTTTGATTACAACCGTGCCGCCGAGATATTCGAAGATGTCCTACAGGCCCGACCGAATTACGATCCCCAGCTTTTGGGATATATCCAAAGGAGGCAGGGGAAATGGGAACAGTGTGTAGAGACGCTCGAAAGAGCCTTCAGAATCAATCCTCTCGATATGCAGATTGCCTATGAACTCGGCGGGGCCAATGTCAGTCTGCACAGATTTACAGATGCCGACACATGGTTCCAGAGGACGTTGGAATTGTTCCCTCAGCATATTCCCGCACTCCTGGGGAGGGTAGCCATTCAAATCCTTTCCAACGGAGACACCCAAAAAGCCATTTCTCTTCTTGAGACCCTCCCTGAACACCAATTGAAGGATTATATGAGGTTTACGCTCAGTATGCTCGAAAGAAATTTTTCGGGGGTGCTGGAATGGTTGACAATCCTGCCTTATGAGTCTTACGAAGACCAGCATATCTTTTTTCAGAAAAATCTGGCTATGGCGGCTGTTTATTATGCTATGGGTGACACGTCCCGGGTGAGAGAGCAGGCCGAAGCCGCACGTCTGATTTTGGAGCCGGCCGTGACTGAGAGACCGGAGGATCCGCGCTTTCATGCTTCGCTTGGATTGGTTTATGCCTATCTGGGGCGGAAAGAAAGTGCCCTGAGGGAGGGAAACCAGGCGGCTTCCCTTCATCCTGTTTCCAGAGACGCCGCCCAGGGACCGATCTACCTGCTCAATCTTGCCAAGATATACACAATTCTGGATGATGCCGATGAGGCCATCGACCAATTGACATATCTGCTCTCCATTCCCCAAGCCGAATTTCTATGGCACCTCATTTCAGTTCCTCAACTGCGCCTCGATCCCCAGTGGGATTCTCTCCGGGAGAATCCGAGATTTCAGCGGCTGTTGACCCAATAATCCTAGCATCTTGCCACATTACATAATCCTCTCCATATCAATTTCTTGGAGATGTGACCTTGCAGTTCTGCCGAGTTGACAAGGTCTGTGT
>CBFDBS010000313.1:0-3026 GCA_965603105.1 uncultured bacterium | reverse complement strand
ATCCTTGTCATCGCCGATTTGCTCTGCATTTTTACCTGTTTCCTTATCGCCTATTTCATCAGGGACAGTGTGCTCCCCGAATTCTTTCCGTCACTGCGGAGCAGGCCGCTTCTGTTCAGCGCCTACTTCGAGCAGTTCTACATGTATTTTGTCTGGGTGGCTGTCTTTATGTATGAAAAGCTCTACACCCGCCGTTTTGTCTTCTGGGAGGAAGTCCAACGGCTGTCGAAAAGCACGACCCTCAGTATCGCCATCACCATGCTGACCGTCTACATCACCCAGCAGTACCTGAAATTTTCCCGGCTGATTATCATTCTCGCCTGGCTTTTGATTCTGGTCGCCCTGCCGGCCGTAAGATATGTGACCAAGCTGATTCTGGTCAAGCTCAACCTGTGGAAGAAAAAGGTGATCATTATCGGGGCCGTAGAAAGCAGTGTTATCCTGATCAATTCAATCAAGCAGAACAAAACTCTGGGCTATGAAGTGGTCGGCTGCCTGACTGGCCACCGTGAAAAAATCGGCACCACAATCGACGGCGTCAAAGTTCTCGGCCACTATGACGAAATCGCCGAATGGAAAATCCGCACCGGCTTCGACGATGTTATCGTGACTTTTCCCGATTTGCCGCGCGGCCAACTGGTCCCTCTTCTTAAGAAATGGGAACTGGTCAGTGAAAACATCCGCTATATCCCAAGGACCGGCGATCTCATCACCACGGGCGTCGAGATCGAAAACATCGGCAAAATGCTCAGCTTGACGGTCAGGAAGAATCTGCACAAACCCTGGAATATATTCTTGAAATTTGTATTTGAGTACATAGTTGCTTTAATCCTCTTTGTCCTTTTTATTCCCTTTGCTTTGATCATCGCCTTTGAAATAAAACTGGAGAGTCCGGGTCCCGTCTTTTTTGTTCAAAAGCGGGGAGGGAAAAAGGGAAAGCGCATCCCGGTCATCAAATTCCGGTCCATGTATAAGGATAATGCCGCCCGGCTGACTCAATATCTGAAGGAAAATCCCGAAATCCGCAGGGAGTGGGATGTTTACAAAAAAATCAGAGGATATGACCCCCGGGTGACCCGCGTGGGACGATTCCTGCGCAAATACAGCCTGGACGAAATCCCTCAGCTGATCAATGTCCTCAAGGGCGAAATGAGCCTGGTAGGGCCGCGGCCGTATATACTCGATGAGCTCGAAGAAAATGAGGCGATCAAGTCTATTCTGTTTTTGGTCAAACCGGGGATCACCGGCCTGTGGCAAACGAGCGGGCGTTCGTCGCTGTCTTTTGAAGACCGGTTGAACCTGGATGAGAGCTACATAAGAAACTGGTCCCTGTGGATGGACATCATCATTCTGATCAAGACTGTCCGGGTGGCCGTTTCCGGAAAAGGAGCCTTCTGATCAGCCCAAAAATCAGGATCGGCATCGATGCCCACGCCTCGGAAAAAGAAGGCACCGGCAACTGCACCTATATCCGCAACTACCTCCTCGCTCTCAAGGATGTCGATTTAGACAATGAATACATCCTTTACTCCAATAACAGCCGTCATCCCTTCTATGCCAGTTTCAAAAACTGCCCCAATTTTACTGTCAAATCCTTCCCGGTCAGGAGCCAGTACATCCGTGTTCCCCTATTCCTGGCTTTGGCAAGCCTGAAAGACTCTCTCGACATCCTTCACGTTCAGTACAATTGCCCTCCCTTTCACAGAGGGAAACTGGTGGTGACCATTCACGACCTCTGTTTTCTCCGCTTCCCGGGATTCTTCTCCCGGTTGCAGGGTGTGAGGCTTAAGGTGTTGACGAAGTTGACGGCCAGGAAAGCCAGGCGGATCATCACCGGTTCTTTATATTCAAAAAATGATATCATGAAGAATTACAAGATCGACACCTCAAAAATCTCGGTTGTTCCTTATGGGGTGTCCGACGACTTCGGGCCTCAGGAAAAAACCTCCAAGATGCGTGAGATCCTCGATAAATACGGAATTCCCGATATGTATCTTCTCTGTGTCGGACGGCTCAATCCCAGAAAAAATCTCATTTCTCTCGTCGATGCTTTTGGCAGGCTTAAGTTGGAGAAGAAAATCCCCCACAAGCTGGTCATCGTGGGAATCGAAGACTTCAGCGCCACCCACATTCTCCGCTCAGTCGAGGACATCGTCGGTGAAGATGTGATCTTTACAGGGTATGTCGATGAGGCCGATCTGCCATTAATCTACAGCGGAGCCGACGTCTTCGTCTATCCCTCCTTATTTGAAGGAGTCGGATTGCCGGTTCTCGAGGCCATGAGATCGGGTGTTCCCGTAGTCACATCCAATACCACTAGTCTTAGGGAAGTCGTACAAGACGCCGCCATCGCTGTGGATCCGCTCGATGTGAAAGCGCTTTCTCAAGCCATCTGGATGCTGATCGAAGACGCCGATCTGAAAGCCGAATACGTCCGCAAAGGCCGCCTGAGATCCCGAGACTTTCTCTGGGAAGAGACGGCCCGAAAAACAGTCGAAATTTACAGGGATATTTTCCAAGGAAAATAATCTTGAAAAGTTTTCTTTCCTAAAATGCCTGAATTATGAAGTTGTTCGAAACCACAGAAATATTCACCAGAAATCCTGATTTTGAACTTATATCGGAAGAGGGGAGCTTCTTCTTTCGTTTCAAAAGCGGCCATAAGGTTCAAACGGATGCCATCGGCCAAATGATCTGGGAGAGCCTGCCGGGCACAGCTTCAGAAATTCAGAAAAGAGTTCAGATAAAGGACAGTGTCTCCATCCTGTTCCTGGAAGAATTTTTATTCATTTTATTGCGGGGTGAAATTATCCGCTTTTCACTCGAGGACAAGCAGCACAGAGAACCTCCCGAAACATCCAGAAATCAGGGCGCATCCGAAGCCTTGATCTCGGCCATAATCGTCACCTGTAACAGCATGGAACACATCGAAGAATGCCTCTCTTCGCTACTGAATCAGACTTACCAAACCCTGGAAATTCACGTCGTCGACAACTGCTCTCAAGATCAGACTGTCGAATTCATAG
>CBFDBS010000312.1:0-3033 GCA_965603105.1 uncultured bacterium | reverse complement strand
CTTCTCCTGGCAACAATCATCTGTTTTTTCGCTTTCATTTCTGGACCTCTCCAGTCGCAACAAACTAAAAAGAAAGCCCTCTTCGTTTGGGGCGGTTGGGAAGGCCATGAGCCAAAAAAATGCATGGACATCTTTGCCCCGTGGCTGGAGGAGCAGGGTTTCGAAGTGGAAATCTCCGACACGCTGGATTCCTACCTCGACCCGGAAAAGATGAAATCCTTGGCTCTCATCGTTCAAGTGTTCACCATGTCCCAGATCACTCCGCAACAAGAGAGAGGACTTCTGGAAGCAGTCAAAGGCGGGGTCGGTTTAGCCGGGTGGCACGGCGGTCTGGCCGACTCCTTCCGCAACAACACGGAATACCAGTTTATGGTTGGCGGACAGTGGGTGGCCCATCCGGGCGGAGTGATCGATTATGAAGTCAACATCATCGACCACGAGGATCCGATCACAGCCGGACTCTCCGATTTCAAAATGCACTCCGAACAGTACTACATGCATGTGGACCCCATCAATGAGGTCCTGGCCACCACGACATTCTCCGCCGAGCATGCACCCTGGATTGACGGAGTCGTCATGCCCGTAGTCTGGAAAAAGATGTACGGGAAAGGCCGGATCTTCTACACTTCTCTGGGGCATGTGGCCAGTGATTTCGATGTTCCCCAGGCCCGCGAGATCGTTAAAAGAGGGATGCTCTGGGCAGCTGGCATCCCTATGGACCGTTAGTTTATGTTCCGGCTGAGCCCGGCCTAGCTATCAATCCAGGAGCTAGGGACAGGTCCTCAAGGATTTGAGTTTTTTCTGACGATTTTTCTGACTTGAAGGAGTTCTCTCCACACTCCCGCAGCATCCGATCCGGGACGCAGCCGTGTGTCGAGGTCACAGGCCCAGTGTACGGCAAATTCTTCGATCTTAAATCCTGCCCGGACGGCCCGCAGGAGGATTTCAAGCTCGAACATGTAGCCCGGAGTTTCCAGTTTTTTAAAAAGCTTCCTGGCCAAATCCCCTCTGTAGAGTTTGAATCCGCACTGGGAGTCCGTTATCCAGGACGGAAGCCCTGTCACCCAAACTGCTGCCAGGTGAAAAAACAGGGAGAGAATCCGCCTTTTCAATGGCCTATTCTTGACGATAACAGTCTCTTTCAACCGGCGGGAGGCGATGGCTACATCCGCCTCGCCTGAACGAATCCTTTCCAGAGCGGGAAGAGCATCGGCATAGGGCACACAGGTGCCGCTGTCGGCGAAAAGAACGACATCCCCGCTCGTCGCCAGCACACCCTTTTTAACGGCGTATCCCTTCCCTCTGTTCCTTTCGAGTCTAAAAACCTGTATTCCAACGGAAGTAGTGGGGCTAACACTTTCCGCCACTTCCGCCGTGCCATCAGTGCTTCCGTCATCGACGATGATAACTTCTCCCTTGAGTCCGGTTTCAGCAAAAAAGGAAACGACAGACTCGACATCGAAAGCAATTTTCCGGGCTTCATTGAAGGCCGGAATGACGACGGAAAGGTCCACACTCATTCTGTCCGCCTTTTTAAAAATTTTTCCCAGAGGTCACCGCGGATAAAAACAGCCAGAAGAACTTCCGGGCGGAGACCGAAAAATTCAAGCTGATAGGATTCACGAACCACTGAAGGCATTGTATCCAACATCTCCATAGAGGCAATAATCAGCGGCATTCCCTCGAGATCCCCTGCGGCTTCGACGTCCTGCCAGTATCCCACTCGACCAAATTGTCTCAAATACCAGGGCAGCGGCCAAGTTTCGTAAGGCCCCGAAATGACTTTGACCAGCATGTCCTGCCCATTGGGATGAAGGGAAGCAATGTCCTGGATGCGCTGGACGAGGTTTAAGAAATCCGGGCTGGTCTGGGCGTAGACATAAGGATTTCTCGGATCGGCATTATAGACGAAACTGGATCGGTAGGCCTGTAAACCCAGATGCAGAATCCCCAGCCCGAGGAGGGCGAAAATTCCCGCTCGGAAAGGCGGCTTTCTGACCACACGGAGAAGAGAGGATATCCCAGAGCCCGCAAGAAGGATGAATCCGATGTAGAAAGGCATCAGGTTCCACGGAGTTTTATAGGCAATGGAGGAAAAGATAAGCAGGCAGATGAACGTGAAGAAGAATATAAATTTCAAGAAAGAAGTGGACCGGCCCGCCGAAAGCCTTTTATGGAAGGCGGCCGCAGATCCAAAAACGGCCAAACCCAAAATGAGGCCTTCACTCCAGAAGGGACCGTGCCCGTATTTGGAAAACGACAGCATTTTCAAATAGTAAAGCCATGGATGGGCATGCGTCTCAGGACGGCTGGCTTTGACGAAATAGCTTCCGAATGAACGGATCGAATCCGCCCATCCCCCGGGGTTCTGGAAAAAGGACGAAAAAAGCAGCCAGGTGATGACAAAAAAGACCATTGCGCCGGCCAGTAAAAAGAAGGCCCTTCTACCGAAAGAGATTCCCTCCTGCCCTCTCTTCCGCAAAAGAAGAACAAATCCAAGTCCGCCTAAAGCCGCTCCGAAGGCGATTATCGAGGTTTCTTTGGTCGTGTACATCATTCCGGAAAAAAGTCCCGCCAGAACAGCCCATCCCAGCGTAGGGTGGGTCAGGCACTTCCAGACACTCACCAGAAATCCAACCAGGAAGAAGACGAGGAGCATTTCCTGGATATAAAACCGGCTGTAAAAGACAAAAACCGGGGATACGGCCAACAGAAGACCGGAATAAATCACAGTGTCCCGGCCTAGCTCTTTTTTAACCAAAAGAAACAAAAGAAGGATACAGGCACCAAAGACAGCCGGAAGCAAACGCAGGGTTCTCTCATCCAGAGACGCCAAAGTCTTCTGGGAAAAAAGCCAGGCCGAAGGGAGAGTGAGGTAATAGAGGCTCGGACCGTGATGATCGGTTCTGTCGTATCGGTACTCCCCTTTTTCGAGCAGGTTTCCGAATTTGACAGCCTGGTTGGCCTCATCATGATGCATGGGCCTTAGGTCGAGAAGGACCACCCGGAAGAGAAGGGCTAAAGTAAAAACGA
>CBFDBS010000311.1:0-3077 GCA_965603105.1 uncultured bacterium | reverse complement strand
ATGAGATCCGGCTCCCGAACCAGATCCGTACCGAGAGGTCCTAGGAGTATGTCTCCATTTTCAACGGACAGATCGGCGTCATGCTGAAATACGATCCTGCCAAGCTCGGCTAACTCCACGTCCTTCAGGATTTTCGACCAGCGCCGACCCCCGCGCCTTCGAGATCCACCTGGACTGGTTTTTTCCGCTCTTTTCCGACTCTCCGGCCGTGCACGCGGGAATCGTAGAATCTAACAGAACAAAATGCCATAAGCTGATCGTCTCACTGCTGTTGAAATCTCTCCCTCAGCGGTCCAGGTGGCGGTGGAGGAAAGCGATGGTTTCCGCCCACGACCGGTAGCCTCCCCGGGCGTCTGCCTGGGGCGACCCGCCGCTGGGATCGCCGTCGATGAGTAGGCCGCGATTCGCTGTAACCAGGAAGGGGAGGACGGATGCATGGCCGCCTTTCTCGATGCTGAGATGCTTGACCTCGTAGGGGAACCGGCTCTCCTTCAGCCTTGTCACTATGGCCGCGCAAAAATCTCCGGACGGCCAGATCTGGTCGTCGGTCCCCGATATGAGCAAGATCGGACCGGCGATATTCTCGACGGGAATCACCGCCTTCTTGATAGTGGCCGGATCGGCCTGGGCCAGGGCATCACGGAAGAAAAAGACGAAGGAGGTGAGTTCGCCTTTCATTTCCTTCTCCTTATCCTGGGGAGAAACCTTGAAGGAGATGAAGGGGAGCGGTCGTCCGCCGAGACTCCACGAAGACACCGGCTTGTAATCCGGGGAAAAGAACCTCAGGGTGTGCCCTTCCCACATGTGGGCAGCCGGGGTCATGGCGACGACGGCCCGGAAAGCGCTATTCCGGGAAGCCGCAAGAAGGGCCGCTTCGCCGCCCTTGGAACCCCCCATCAATCCGAGTCCTCCTGCTTTGACCTTGGGTTGAGCCTTCATCCAGGCAGCGGCCCGGTCGAAGGACTCGAGGGGAATCTCAACAAGCTCCTCGGGCAGGCTTTGATACCCGAACCAGGCCAGTGTCAAGGCCGCAAAGCCGTTGGCGGCGAAGGCCTTGGCCCACCCTTCGAACAGCCCACCCTCTGATCCCCCGAGGATGATGACTCCAGGGAACGGACCGCCCTCCGCCGGATAGTATAGAAAACCTCTCAGGCCGTCTTGTTCAAGAGGGATGCGGACCAAGGCTTCGCCCGGCCTTTGAAAGACGCAACGGAACCTGGTCGTGGCCGTGGTCCCAACGGAATTCGTGGCCGTCAGGTCAACCATCCAGCCGTTGACCCCGTCATGGCGGTAGGCGACAGGTTTCTTTGGGTCGGAGTTTGTGGCTTTCATGGACCAGAGAAGCCCGAAGATGTCTGCCTCCCCGTAGCCGCCTGTGACAGGCGCCTGGCGGCCCACGTCGACCGCTCCGGACGCGTCGGCTAGGAAGACGGCTTCCGAGGCCCAAAGAATCCTGCGCGCGTCCGTGGAGGCGGCCTTCAGCGTCACCCTTTCTCTGGGCTGAAGGCCCGTGACTTTCCAGGAAAAGGGCTCTCCGTAGAGAGCCACGGAGGGAGTGGCGATGACCTTCAGTTCCTTCGCCGTAGCGGCCCAGGCGATCCACCCGATTCCCAAGGATAAGCCCAACACGAACACGGCTGCGAATAGCAATCGTTTATTCATAGCGAATCTCCCTTTTTACTTCGTTTTATTAGCTTCGATCCCACGAAAGACCAGGTTCAGGTACTCGGCCGAATCATACGTGAGCGGCTTCCTCGGAACCCGGGTCTGACGGATCCTGTGATCCAGGTACCCTTGGACGGCGTCCCAGAGGTAAAGAAAAACCCGCCTCTCGTCCTTCAATTTGAGATCGCCGGACTCGATGGCCCGCCGGATGCCGTGGAACCAGGATTGGTAGACTTCGAAACGGATTTCCCCCAAGCGCTCATACATGACGCCGTCTTCCATTTCGAAAGAGACGAGGTCCGAAAACATCCTGAACATTTCGGGCCGTTCGACGCAGAAGATGATGTATTCCTTGACCAGAGACTTTAGCAAGTCGAGGGGACGGTCGCCGCCATCCGCTTTGGCTTTTTCGAACCGCGCCGCAAGGTCCCTGTAGGTCTCAGCCGCGATCGCCCCGAGAAGATCCTCCTTGTTCCGGAAGAACCTGTAAATCGTGGTCGGGGAATAGTCTATAAGGGCGGCGATTTTCCTCATCGAGACCTTGGCGTAGCCCTGCTCGGCAAAAACCTGCAGAGCTGCACTTAGGATCTTTTGCTTCAACTGGGCGCTTTCTCTGGATTTCCTGTCTTTGATGCTCATGTTGTGCCTATAAATATAACGCAGTTATTTATCTTAACAGCGTTATATACGAAAAGCAACAATAAAAAGTTCCAAGCCATTCTACAAAAAGAAAAAAAGGTGCCGGCGCCGTTCTTCGATCCTCGGGCTCAAAACCTGATGGTTGTTGATTTAAATCCAATCCCCGCTACCATTTTGATTCGGAACTATGGAAGAGAAATGATGGGCGATAGAGGATTCGAACTTCCGACTTCTACCGTGGGCGCACAAAAAGAAGACGAAACAGAAAATATAAGGGGTGACCTCTGTAAAGTGGTGATTTTTTAGGTCATTAGGTTTTCGATATATTTCGATATTTTTGTATATATTTGCCTATTCCTGACATATTTTGGGCACAGTTTCAGGAATGATATAAAAATCAAAAACGCACTGGACTCAAAATCCAGTTCACTTCACGGTGAGTGTGGGTTCGACTCCCTCCTCAAAGTGTACAACAGGAACTCTTGATGGCAGCCGAAGAGAGTGGAGAGTATTTCTGAGGACATCCATGGCAGCTCATTTTCGATGTGAACGACGGAGTCTGTCTTATTGAGGATTGTTTTGTGGTTTTTGCTGATTTGTCTCTATTTCTTGTAAATTGACTTCGTTGCTTTGTGTGTGATATGTTCATTTTAAGACATGAGTGGGTAGAATTTGGGGAAAGGGGAAATATGATATGAAAACTATTAAAGCAATTGTATTATCAATAATAATCATTTTTGTGACGGGATGTGACCTGTTGGGAAATACTAACT
>CBFDBS010000310.1:0-3105 GCA_965603105.1 uncultured bacterium | reverse complement strand
CAGGTGCCGTAGATTAGAGGGATATTCCTGCCGGTTAAATCACCTATCACTCCACCTAGACCCAGGGAAATCGGTGTCAGCCCGGCCGTTAAAGTCGTCAGTAGGCCGAAAATCCTTCCCCTCATCTCGCTGGAGACCCTGATCTGGAGCAGGGTGATGATATTGATATTAACAAAGCCGTTGGCGGCTCCGATGATGACCCAAACAACCAGGGCGAGAGAGGCTTTGGTGATAATACTCAGGGAAGCGAGTAGTGTATTGAGAAGGATCATGGAAACAATAACGGTTCCGGTTCTTATTTTTCCGGAAACCTTGACCGAACCTGCCACGCCGTAGCCGATCAAAGCTCCGAAACCGAAACCCGCCAGAAGATAGCCGTACCAGGCGGGAGTCACACCAAGAAAGTCCTCGACATAAAAAGGAAGCAGAACAATGATGGGCATGATAAAAAAATTCAAAACGGCGGCCATAAAAAACATGGAGCGCATGCCGGTATCACTCCAGACGATTTTCAGGCCTTTTATGGTGTCCCTTTTGAACTGGGCGAACTTCTCCTTCAACACCCTGCTTTTTTCGGGCAGGACTTGAGGAATGGTGATGAAGGACTCGCTGAGTGCCGAGAACAGATAGGTGATTCCGTCTATGAGGATGAGCAGAGGGGCACCGAGCAGGACAAAGAGATATCCGCCCAACCCCTGGCCAAAAAAAGTCGAGATCTGAACGCTGGACTGGTTGAGCGAATTGGCGGCGGCGACTTTTTCCCTAGGGACGATATCGGGGATAGCTGCTGAGATGGCCGGGTTGAAAAAGGACCGGACGGCACCCAGAAGCAGGCCCACGACAAACATAAGAACAAGAATCAAGTTAGTGCGGTCAGGATAAATAAACAGAAGCAAAGCCAGGGCAGTCACCGATATGCCCGCCAGTAGATCGCAGAGGATGATGATTTTCCGGCGCGAATAGTGATCGGCAAACGTCCCGGCAATAGGCCCCAGGATAACGATAGGAAGGTGAACCAGCATCATCAGCAGTCCCATCAGTGTGGCCGATCCCGTCTGGTGTTTGATCCAAAACATCATGGCGATGGAGAAGGCCTGGTTGCCCAGCTGGCTGACGAACTGGCCCTGCCAGAGGAGGAAGAAATTACGGTTCCAGAGTTTTACGGGTTTCATAGATTTTTCCTTCATACAATATCATACGAAAAGTTGCAAATGAGGATATCTTTCACGACTCCCCCCGGACAAGAATAAATGCCAGACTCAATTCTCGAGTTTGTTTACTCATACTCTTATTCAGGTAACTTCGGCAGGAAGCCATGAGATTGAAACGAATGCGTCGATAAAGTTGTTTGATAAAATAGCCAATATGATGTTAGTTTAAGACGATTTTCTGAAATTTATCAAAGGAGAGAACGATGAATATTTTCTCAACCAGAAGAGCCCTGGTTATTGCGGCGCTTCTGTGTATTCATACACTTGGCTTTTCGTTTGGAGCTCAGGAAAATCTTCAGAGCACTCTTAAGATGCGGGGATTGGCGATCGAAAGGATGGCCAACAGTTCCGGGGACGAGACACTGCAGCAATTTGTCGAAGAACATTTTTCTCTTGAGTTCCGGGAAGCATTCACACTCGCAGAACATCTGGAACAGCTCCGCCAGATTCGAGCGCTCTGCGGCAACGCCGCCAACATCATGTGGGAGCGGTTGGATGAAAACGGCATCAGCATCACCTTCGAAAATGAAGCGGGCGTCTCAACTTTGCTTCGTTTCCGGCTTCAAACCTCACCGCCGTTTAAAATCGCGGGCATGGCCATGGAAAAGGGAGGCAGGCGGGAGAGAGAGCCAATAGAGCCCGTGACCTGGGAGACACTCGAAGGCCGCTTGCAGAAAGAAGAAGAAGCGGGATTCTCCGGAGTCGTTCTCGTGGTCCGGGACAACAAAGTGATCCTGCACAAAGGATACGGCCTGGCCAACAGGGAGCTCAGCATTCCCAACTCCACCAAAACCGTATTCGCCATCGGATCCACTCCGATAGACTTCACCAAGGCGGCGGTCTTGAAGCTGGCCGACTCAGGCAAGATTCAGACCTCCGATCCGATCACCAAGTTTCTCCCCGCTGTACCGGAAGACAAGCAGCCGATAACAATAGAACACCTGATGACCGGACAATCGGGACTTCCCAACTTCCACCACATTCCCGGGCAGGATGACGATTACGACCTGACCTGGATCGACCGTAAAACCGCCCTCGAGCGCATCCTGGGACAGACGCTGCTCTTTCCCCCCGGCCAAGGAGAACAGCATTCGCACTCGGCCTGGGTTTTGCTGGCCGCGATTGTGGAACTCGTCTCGGACAAGCCCTACAAAGAGTTTCTAGACGAACATTTCTTTGTGCCGGCCGGCATGGACCGGACCGGCCTCTACCAGAACACGGCTTCTTTCAAGGAAGAAGATGTGGCTGTCGGCTACTCCCCAAATAAAGCCGTCAAAATCAACGCTCCGCAGTATTGGGGGCCGACGTCGTGGCTGGTGATGGGCAGCGGCGGCATGGTTTCCAATCCTGGCGATCTCTACAAATGGATTCAGGCCCTCCGCGGCGGAAAACTCCTTTCGGCCGAATCACTGGAGAAATACTGGTCTAAGGGTGTCCTGGCGGGGGGAAACGACCGCGGCTTTCTTTGTATGTACACCGAAGGGCCGGAGACGCTGATGATCCTGTGCAGCAATTCACACGCTTCGATGAATGACCGGGCGTCCGGGCTTGCCCGCGCCCTGGCCCGCCTGGTCATGTCGGATAAAAATTGATAGGTCAGAACAGATCTTCAAGAGCGATGCCTTTTTGATTCAAGAAATCCCGCTTCCATCCGGGAGACATTTTATCCAGCAGCATGGCCAAAGCGGCGCCGCTGAGGTAAAAGCGGAGGTCTCCATGCTGCTCATTCAGCTTCATGAGGCGGGAGTAAAAATCTACCCGGAGGCGGTTTCTGACAATTCTGTAGGCTTTCGATCGTTCTTCATCTTTTCCGGTTGAACCCAACTCGGCAAATCTCATCTCCGCGTACTTGGCCAATCCCTCGAGCCACTCGAGCTCCCGCTCAAAAGCTATA
>CBFDBS010000309.1:0-3114 GCA_965603105.1 uncultured bacterium | reverse complement strand
GACACGATGGTCTGGGCCGCCACCGAACTGGTGTTAGAAGCATGGCAGAGGGAATTGGCAGATCAATCGAATCCGTTCGATGAGGCCATCGAGTACAAATGGATTGAGCAGTGGCTGTTTTTCGCCAACTCCGTCCGCTACGCATCGGCCATGTCGGGACCCGACTATGCGACTTTCAAAAATGGCTGGTGGAAGATGAGCAAAAACCTGCAGGAGATGCGTGAATCCATCCTTAACGTCAATTTTCTGCTGAAAAGATTTGTCATAAAATAGGCTTTCTCTTCTATAGGGCAGGGACAGAATGGCCGGGGGACAGTTCGATTATGCTTAATCGAGGAGTTTTCCTCCCTGGACTTCTTTGTGTTTATTGATTTTTGCTTTGGTTTGGTTGATCAATTTAGTGATTTTAATGCTTCGGGGACAGACGCGGGTGCACTGAAAGAAATTTTGACAGGGCCATATTCCATCGGCAGAATCCAGTCGAGGAAGCCTGTCCTCAAAACCTTTATCCCGGCTGTCATCGATAAACCTGGCCGCTTGGACGACGGCGGCCGGGCCGAGAAAATCGGGATTGATGCCCCTGACGACCGGACAGGCCGAATAGCAGGACGCACACAGAATGCATTTGGTCCCATCATCGAAAATCTTTCTTTCTTCCGGTGACTGGATTCTCTCCTTTTCCTTGACTTTCTCGTCGTTGATGAAAAATGGCTTGACATGACGGTAGTGATTGAAAAAACGGCTTTGGTCGACCATCAAATCTTTTTGGATGGGAAGTGTTTGAAGAGGTTCTACAGTGATCGGAGAACCGTCTTCCCTTAAAACATCTTTGACAAGCGTCTTGCAGGCCAGGCGTTCTTGACCGTTGATGACCATAGCATCAGAACCGCAGACTCCGTGAGCACAGCTCCTGCGCAGAGTCAGGGTTGGATCGGTGAACTGTTTGATTCTCATCAGGACATCGAGCATGCGGTCTTCCGGTTCCGCGTCGATCGTGTAATTTCTCAGGGAAGGTTTTTTATCTTTTTGGGGATCGAACCTCTGGATTTCCAATGTTATTTTCATTTTTTTCACCTCATGTCAGTACTTGCGCGGCTGAGGCTTCCATGTGGAGATATCCACCGGTTTGTAGCGGATCCTGATCTCTTCTCCATCCAGCCAGGCCAATGTGTGCTTAAGCCAATCGCTGTCGTTGCGTTCCGGAAAATCTTCTCTCGAATGCGCTCCTCGGCTTTCTTTTCTGTTCAGCGCGCAGGCGGCCGTGAAATAGGCCAGATCCAGAAGATTGCCCAATTCCAGTGTTTCCAGCAGGTTTGTGTTGTAGGCCTTGGATTTGTCTTCGACTTTGACTTCTCCGTATTCCTGCCGCAGTTCCTTTATTCTGTTTACAGCCTTACTCATCTCGGTCTCGGTCCGGAAGATCCCCACTTTGTCGGTCATGAGATTTTGGAGTTCTGCCCGGATGTCTTCAGGATTGGGGCCGGAACCTCCTGAAAGGAGCGAGGAAACTGTCCTTTTTGCTTTTTCAGCCACTCCTTTAGAGTGTGCGGGAGGTGGGGCTTCGCCGACATAGCGGGCCATCTCTTGACCCGCTCTTCTGCCGAAGACGATGAGATCCACCAGGCTGTTTGTCCCCAATCTGTTCGCTCCGTGAATCGATACACAGGCGCACTCGCCGGCGGCATATAATCCTTCATAAAAATTCTCCTTTTCGTCAGCCACGACACGGCCGTGCAGGTCTGTCGGGATACCTCCCATGGCATAATGGGCTGTCGGCTGTACGGGAATGGGAGAATCGGCCGGATCGAGACCGAGATAGGTGCGGCAGAATTCGGCGATGTCGGGCAGCTTTTCTTCGATCTTTTCTTTTCCCAGATGAGTCGCATCCAGAAACACGTAGTCATCCATTGAGCGGCTGCCCAGGATGCCCCGTCCTTCTTTGATTTCGGTGACAATTGAACGGGCGACGATATCTCTGGGAGCCAAGTCGAGAAGGCTGGGAGTGTATCGTTCCATGAACCGTTGGCCGGTTTTGTTCCTCAGTATCCCTCCTTCTCCACGAACTCCTTCGGTGATGAGAATCCCCATACCGCGAATTCCGGTCGGATGGAACTGGAAGAATTCCATATCCTCGAGAGGGACCTTATTTCTCGATAACAGAGCCGGTCCGTCTCCAGTATTGGCATAGGCATTGGAAGTGATGCGGAACATCCTGCCGAATCCTCCGGTAGCGAACAGAGTCGCCTTGGAATAAAAAGTATGGATTTCTCCTGTGCCCAATTCCAGGGCAATGACTCCTGCGCACCGTTTCCCCTCCAGGATGACATCGAGGACATGGAATTCGTCGAAGAAAGAGACTTCGTTTTTTATGCACTGCTGGAAAAGAGTCTGGAGAATCATATGCCCTGTTCTGTCGGCCGCATAGCAGGCTCTCCGGACGGCGGCGGCGCCGAAGTTGCTCGTATGGCCTCCAAATCGCCTTTGATCGATCCGGCCGTCAGATGTGCGATTGAAAGGAAGTCCTCGATTTTCCAGGTCGTAAACCGCCTGGACCGCCTCCTCAGCCAGAAGGATGGCTGCGTTCTGATCGGTCAGATAGTCTCCGCCTTTGACCGTATCGAAGGCATGCCACTCCGGTTTATCCTCTTCGACATTTCCCAAGGCGGCACTGATTCCCCCCTGGGCGGCGCCGGTATGAGAGCGGATGGGAAAAATTTTGGACAGAACAGCGGTCTTGGCTTTTCGGCTGGACTCGAGAGCGGCGTAGAGACCGGCTCCACCGGCTCCAATAATGAGAGAATCGAAGATATGGATCATCTTTATCTCCCCAGAAATATATTTTATTTTGGATGTGTTATACTATAAATCCTATAGATTTACAAGCTAAGTGAAGAAACAGAATGATGAGTGTTTTCGATGTCCGGGAGCGGATCGCAAGAGGGGATACCGAGATCCTTGTCGAAACCAGGGAAAAGAAAATTTTCACTTTTCTGGAAGTGTCGGAGTGACAGAGGCAGTATCTTCTTTCTGGCGGGGCCTTGAATTATGTCAAACAGTCCTTTAGCCTGGATTATTCACGAGTCGAGGTTGCTGCAGCTGCGAGGCGTGATGGAT
>CBFDBS010000308.1:0-3116 GCA_965603105.1 uncultured bacterium | reverse complement strand
GCGAATTTCGGCCAGCCCTGGCTCAAATTGGACGTGCAGCAGCCGTAGTTCGGCTCCAACCCGAAAATATTCGACTCCGGCCCGTTGGTCGTCCACAGCCGGTTGTCCTTGATGCTGCATTCGACCTGATTGACCTGCTGGTCATACTGGTGGGACCACATGTCCGGAGAGAATGTGGCGGGAAGGGCGTTGAAGGTCACTTTTTCTAAACGGTCGCCGAATCGAGGGTCGCCCAGGATGGAGGTCAAAAGCTCCAAGGAATACATGTATTCGACAACGGCGCAGAGCTCTGTCCCCTGTGAGGGATTCCGGCCGGCGAAGCATTCGTCGCCCGTAAAGATCCCTGTCACCTGGCCGTGATACAGATCCTGCTTGGCCATCATTTCATAGGCCATCTCCCTGTCGTCTTCACTTCCGGTCAGCCGCCACCAGAGGGCCGGCGCTTTGACCGCCATCCCGTTGTTGACGACGTGGCCCATGAAGGTCCATTTTCCTTTAGGGGTGATCTCAGTCAGGGGGAAGCGCTCGAAAAAACTCGCCCAATCGAAGCCCTGGGCATGGAGTTTGACGGCCAGATCGAGGAGCCACGGTTCTTCGGTTCGTTCATAGAGCCAATAAATGCCGATGAGAGATTCGAACCAGCGGAACTTTCCCCAGTTGAAAAGCGGGCGGCGGTCGATGTGATTGTCGATCCAGCGGAGGAGCTTCTCCACAACAGCCGGAACTCTCTGATCGCCCGTCGCTTCATGAAACTGAATCAAGGGCTTGAGGATTAAAAAAGAAGCCCAGAGATCGTAGCTGGCCTGTTCCTGCTCCAGCCCCATCCAACCCGTTTCGTCCTGGCGGCTGATGATGAAATCCATATATTTTTCAATTCTTTGCTTCAATTCAGGGTCATCGAGAAGATAAGCAAGGGGAATGGCACCGTCCAGCCAGTAGGGCGCCCTCTCCCATCCTTCGGCGCCCTCGCCGAACCAGCCGCTGTCTTTGATATCCGGCCAGAACTCGTCCAAATGCCCGCTCAGTCCGTCGGCTTGGATCCTCAACTGGTTGAGGAGCCATCCCTCCGGTTGGATCGATCCCAGGGGGAGAGGTTGAAACTTTGGCTTTTCTATTTTCAATTCAGATTCGGTCATTGTCGCCTCCATCTGAAAAGGGGCTCCGGTTGAGCCGGTATTAGTGCAATAGGGAAGGAAAAGAGACAGGAGGCAGAGCAAGCCCAGAGTCCGGATGGGATTTGCACGGATTTGATATCGCATTGGCCCTCCTTTCGATTCTATCTCCAGTCTTCGATGAATCCGGTTCTGGCGGCTTTTTCATCCTGGTCGATGATGGCCTGGAGAATGGCTCTCAGCTGGACTTTGGGCAGTGTGCCGATGACCATTCTCTCGTTGATGATCATGGTCGGGGTGGACCGGATGCCGTATTCGAAGCGCTCTGAAGTGGGCTCGTATTCTCTTCCGGTGTTGATGATGTCATCGACGATCTTCTTGGTGTTTTCATCCGTCAGGGCGTCCTCGACGCCATATTTCCTGGCCAGGTCGAGCACCCATTCGTCGTTACGTGTTTTGTCCATATTGGCGAAGATCTCGTCGTGGATGGGCAGAAACTGTTTCGGATCGTGGGCGGCGATGTAGGACAGCGCACAGGATTGAGGATGTTTGTCTTTATCGACGACGGTGTTGCATTTGCCGTCGAGGGGGAAGAACTGAAAAACGACATTCATCTTGTCTCTGAATTCTTTTTTCAAATCCTCGAAGTCCCTCAACAGCTTGAGGCAGTCCGGACACTGAAAATCGGCGTATTCGATAATGCGGATGGGGGCGTCTTCAAATTTTTCAGTGGCTTGGATGGTGTAGTAGGGCGAAATGATGCTCGGATTTTTCACTATGGGCAGGTTGAAGTACTGCTGGACGATCCGGTTGGCCACACCACCACCCTGGGCCTCGATTTTAGCCTGATGAAAGGCATAGATGTTCAATGCTCCAATCAGAGTGAGCAGTCCTATGCCGAACAGATAACGGAAATTGGGCCGAAGGTGTTGGGAGAAAAATCCATCTTCTGAGTCGATCCCGAATTTGAGATAGAGAAAGAAATTGAGGAAAGAAAAAAGATAGTAGGCGATGCAGTAAAGACAGACGCTTTTCAGGATGAAGACGGAGATGAATAGCAAACCGGCAATGCCCAGCACATTGAAAAAATTGAGAAATTTATTCGTCCGCTCGAAGGCCTCCGAGGGAAAAAAGATCCCCATCAGTGAGGCCAAGCCCACGGCGATGCCGAAATACCCCAGGGGAACGCCGAATATATCGGCGATAAACGAGAATGCGGAGTTGTCGCAGTTGAAAAAAGTGGAGAAGTCGCAGAATGAGCCCTCATATATTGACGTCGGAAAGTTGGCCAAAAAAAAATGACGCAGGGAGACATAAGACGAAAGGATGACCAAAATGGAAACGATAAGGTGTAAAATCGAGATCGGATTTATTCTTCTAAGAGTGAGTGACTTCTTTTCCATCCTCATATCTCCTCATCATTCAGATGCTTTTTTCTGGAGCTGAATTCCTGGGCGTTGATTATAATATTTTCATTCCCCTATCACAACAAGAATGAAGTCGATCTTCGACCGGGAGTGCGGCACTTCTTTTGCAGTCAGGGAGAAATGAGATATAATCATTGGACGAGGTGTCACGATTCATCAACGATATGATCCCTTAGCGTCAGTCCAGGCAGCCGGTCCTCCTGGTTCCATTTCCTTTGTTTACGGTTTGCCTGATCCGGAAACTTTCCCTGCCGAAGACCTCAGGCTTGCTTTTGCCAAAGTATTTTCAGAACAAGCGGAATTGGGCCTCCAGTATGGGCCTGAACAGGGCTTCGGTCCTCTCCTCGACTATCTCCTGGAAAAAGTCTCCCGCGATGAAGGCCAGAATCTGGACCGTTCGCGGATGATACTGTCAGGGGGCGCATCACAGGCGCTGGATCACTTTTGTTGCCTCTATGCTCAGCCCGGGGATACTGTCATCGTCGAAGCCCCAACCTACCATGAAGCACTCCTGCTGTTTGAAAATCACGGTCTCCGTCCTCTTCAGATTCCGGTGGACGGGGAAGGGATGGACATG
>CBFDBS010000307.1:0-3117 GCA_965603105.1 uncultured bacterium | reverse complement strand
AAGAATGACAATAATGAAAAGAAGACCTTTGTGGCTTAGTATCATTTTAGCCTGATCCCAATCTTAACTGTACAAACATGCTTACTAGACGCCTCCTTTCTATCCTGACCTATTCATAAAAAAGGCCGATGTTTTTTCCAACTTTAATAAATGCAATCCATTAAACATCGTTTGTTTTAAACATGCCTTTTACAATTATATTTGATCATTTTATTCAATTATATCGACCTTTTTCACCCCCCACGGGGGCAAATGGATCTGTTTTGTTGCAGCCTGTTCGCGGTGGATGGCCACAGCTTCACAGGCTGCGCCGCACATATCCATTTGTGAATAATTCAGGCTATTTATGCAATGATAAATATGCAAGATGTGTGCCAGACCTTCTTTCAGGGAAAAAGACCAAAGGATGCAGAGATCATGGATAAAACATGTATGAAACCTTGACAAAGAGTGTCCGATTTCGAACACTTGCGCATAATGGCGTATTAATTCCTTTTGACAAGCGATTTTGCCTTTCGTTAAGATTGGCTATCAGAGAACGATGGATAATTCCTTCAAGCTCAAGACAGCCGTCATCTTCCTCTTTGTACTGCTTATCTTTGTCCATTTTATTCCGCTGTCACTTCATCCCCTCGATGCCCTCACCGATACGGAAGACTGTGTGCTGAATGCCTGGATTCCGGTCTGGGTTCAGCAGCAGCTTTTTGATCAGCCGTTCAATCTGTTTGATGCCAACATCTTCTATCCTCACACCAATACTCTCAGTTATTCTGAACATCTCTTTCCCCAAGCGATTTTCTCTTTGCCGATCTATGCCTTCACCAAGAATCCAGTGGCCGTTTACAACTTCATCTTTTTCTTCTTTATTCTTCTGAACGGCTTCGGCATGTTTCTCCTGACGAAGCATCTCACCAAAAACGATTTCATCGGGATCGCCTGCGGGATGATGTTCGCTTTCAATACCTACCAAATCAATCAAATCACACATCTGCAGCTGATCTGCTCAGGCTTCATCCCTCTGGCTTTTCTCTACCTTCATAAATTTCTGGAAGACCGGCGTCTGAGAAACTCCATCCTCTTTGCCCTCTTCTTTACGCTCCAGGGACTGGCCTGCGTGTACTATGGTCTTTTTTTCATTTCCGTGCTCTTTCTTGTTTTCCCTCTGCTTTTTGTCCTTTTTTCTTCAAGGAAAAACAGGACCTTTTTATCAACATTGGGTATCCCTCTGATTTTTTCCGGGGGCATTCTGGCTCTCTTCTCGCTCCCCTATTTGAAACTGATCAAAACATACGGCTTCGACAGAGGGCTGCAGAAGGGCGCCGATCTTTTGAATTATCTCTCCGTCGACTACAACAATGTCTTTTTATCCCGATTTCTTTCACCTCTAGGCCGTCACGAGCACTTCCTTTTCCCCGGAATCGCCGCCGCTGCTTTCGCACTTTTTTTCCTCTTTAAAAAGAAAAGAATCTTCAAAGCTCTACCCAAGGGAATAAATCTGGCCTTCTCCTTGGTTTTTCTCTTTTTCCTATTGATCGTTCTTTTGACCGCTGTGACAGGTGGAATAGGACTCAATCTCGGAATATTGACCATTTCACTCCACAGTTTAACCAAGCAGGTTCTCCTTCTCCTTATTCTGGCTACTCTTTTCATCCTCATTTCCATAGGAGCGTATCTGGCCAAAAACTTCAAAAAAAAGACCGGCGAAGATTCCAATCTTATCCTTTACTTACTCATCGGCATGTGGACGCTTTTCCTTTCCTTCGGCAGTCACTTCACCCTCCTCGGTGAATCGACGGCGGTCGCCCCTCTTCCATTTCGTTGGTTGTTCAAGTTTATCCCGGGTTTCAAAGGGATCCGAGTGCCCTCCCGTTATGCCCTGTTTGTCATCTTCAGCGTGGTTGTCCTGGCGGCCTTCGGAATGAAGCACCTGTTCGAAAGAATCGAGCGCAAGAAAGTCAAAGTTCTAGTGACTGCCGGACTCTTCCTCTTCTTGAATCTTGAATATCTGTCCATCCCTCATCAGATGAGAAATATTCCTGTCAGGCCTGACCTTCCCCCTGCCTATAAATGGATAAAAGACCAGCCGGGCGATTTCATCATCGTCAGCCTCCCCTTTTTCAACGTCATCGCCAAAGAATCGATCTTTCAGTATTTCGCCCTGGATCACAAAAAGAAGATCATCAACGGCTACAGCGGATTTGTTCCCCCCGAGTCATTGTATATCCAGCGCATTTTTAAGACCTTCCCCTCACAGCCCTGCATGGATATTCTTAGAGCCTTCGGCGTCAAGTATGTTGTTTTTCACCCAAGAATATGGAGGGACGATGTCGCAGCTGCCCGCCTCTCCAGGATTGAGAGGTATCATAGAGACAATCTGAGGCTCATCAAAACATTTCAGTACGAATTTAAAAAGCCAAACGCTCTCTCGGAGAATTTTGGAGAGGACCGCATTTATGAACTCCTCTATCCCAGAAGGGAGCCCATACAAATAGAGTGGGACCGTCTCAACCAGTTGACGCCGGAGGAGTGGCAAGTGCAGGCAGGCGTCAACCAGGACATCATTCCTTTGATCAAGGACGGAAACCAAATCACACGATGGCACACCGGACGGGCTAAGCGGAATGGAGACACTTTGACCATCGAACTCGAAAAGCCTGCCGAACAGGCCGTCATCTCTTTGTATTTGGGTTCATACGTGTCCGATTATGCGCTGGACCTTTTCGCCGAGATATCTTCTGACGGGAGGGAATGGAAGGCCATCCCTCTCCCCTATTCTGCGGGTGATTTCGCTAAAGCCTGGACCGCCAATCCTCTTGAACCCGTTCAAAACATTAAGGTCAGCGGAGAAGAGTTCAGATACATAAAAATCATCCAGATCGGCGATGATCCTAAAGTCTTGTGGTCTGTGGCCGAAATGAAAGTGTTCACTTCATCAAGGCCGTGACGTCGGGCTCCCCTTCCAAAAAAGAGAGTGAAACCAGGAACCGGTCCTTAAATTTTTCTCCTATTCCGTTTCACTTGAGTTGCCCACATTATACATATAAAATGGGGAAGATTCAGCCAGCCTGGATTATTCACGAGTCGAGGTTGCTGCAGCTGCGAGGCGTGATGGATGCA
>CBFDBS010000306.1:0-3134 GCA_965603105.1 uncultured bacterium | reverse complement strand
TTTAGGGGGAAAAAACCTGCAGTCTTAAATTGGATGGGTGGTGTGGCGGCGTTAAGAATCTGAAGGGAGCAAGGCCATTTCAGTGTAGTGCCCACACAAATAAGAAGAGAACCAAAAAGAGAAACTCAATTCAATATTCATCCCAGGACCTGATGCTCAAGTCCTCTTCCTTTATTTTAGCGATGGCTTCTATAAACCGTTCGGCGAATTCAAGATTGGTGATCAGCGGAATATTGAAATCGATAGCTTTGCGTCTGATCAGATAGTCATTGGTCAATTCCGCCTCCTCGATACTCTTGGGAATATTGATGATGAGATCGAGACGTCTATTTTCAATATAGGTCAGGGTGTTCGGTTCTCTTTTTTCCAAGGGCCAGTAGAGGGCCAGGGATTGGATGCCGTTGTATTTCAAAAAATCCGCCGTACCGCGGGTGGCAAAAAGATTGAATCCGAGATCCTTCAGTTTTTTGGCGTTAGGCAGGAAAAGGGCTTTGCTCTCGAAAGGACCGGTGGACAGAAGTATGTTTTTTTCTGGAAAAGAAAAGCCAACTGAAAGAAGCGCTTTAAGGAAGGCCTCTTCAAAGCTGTCTCCGATACAGGCCACTTCTCCCGTCGAAGCCATTTCCACACTCAGCACGGGATCAGCCCCCTTGATGCGGGTGAAGGAAAACTGAGGGGCTTTGACACCGACATAGTCCAGTTCGAAGCAGGACTTGTCGATCCGCGGCACATCGATGCCCATGATGATTTTAGTCGCCAGATCGATAAAATTCAGTTTGAAAATCTTGGACACAAAAGGAAAGGACCGCGAAGCTCTCAGATTGCATTCGATGACCTTGACCTCATTGTCCTTGGCGATGAACTGGATGTTGAAGGGCCCGTTTATCTGGAGTGAACGGGCGATTTTACGGGCGATTTTCTTCATCCGTCTCGTCGTTTCCAGATATGTCCTCTGGGGGGGAAGGACCATGGTCGCGTCGCCGGAGTGGACGCCGGCGTTTTCGACGTGTTCGCTGATGGCATAGACGAACAGCTCCCCGCCCTTGGCCACGGCATCGATCTCGATTTCTTTGGCATTTTCGATGAACTTGCTGATGACGACAGGATATTCGGGGCTGACAAGCGAAGCCCTGCCCAGATAGAACTCGAGTTCTCCATCGTTGAGAGCCACCGACATGGCTGCTCCGCTGAGCACATAGCTGGGACGGATGAGAACCGGATAGCCGACCGATTTGGCAAAAGCCTTGGCCTCTTCCATGCCCGTCAGTTCCCTCCACTCGGGCTGGTCGATTTCGAGTTCGTCCAGGAGTGCCGAGAACTTATGACGGTTTTCTGCGTTGTCGATGCCATGGGGCGACGATCCAAGGATTTTTAGCCCGTATTCGTGGCATTTCATGGCTAAATTGTTCGGAATCTGTCCTCCCATGGAAATGATCAATCCCAGTGGATCTTCCTTCTCGTATATATCGGCTACGGTCTCGAAGCTCAATTCATCAAAATAGAGACGGTCACAAATATCGTAATCTGTGCTGACCGTCTCCGGATTGTAGTTGATCATGATAGACGTGTGACCCAGATTCCTCAGAGTCAAAACGGCATTGACACAGCACCAGTCGAATTCGACGGATGATCCGATCCGGTAGGAGCCCGATCCCAGGACAATCACGTTGTTTTTGTCGGTAAAATCGACGTCGTCTTCCGTCCCGTTGTAGGTGAGGTAGAGGTAATTAGTCTGGGCGGGATACTCTGCGGCCAAGGTGTCGATCTGCTTGACGGAGGGACGGATTTGATACTCGAGCCGAAGTTTGCGCACCTCCAACTCTTCCCTTCCGACCGCCAAGGCGATCTGTTTATCGGAAAAACCGAGCTGTTTCGCCCAACGCAGAAGGTTCTCATCTAGATTTTCATAGCCGCAGTTCTCGATCTTTCCGTTGAGTTCGACGATGTTTTTGATTTTGGACAGGAACCATCTGTCGATTTGCGTCAGATCATGAATTTCGTCAATAGATAAGCTTTTTAAAGCCTCGGCCACGGCGAAGATCCGATTGTCCGTCGGTTCCTTCAGAGCTTTTTTCACATCATCAAAGGAGATGTCATTGCCCACCACGCCGTACATTCCCACCTGGAGCATGCGGATCGCCTTCTGAAGGGCTTCCTCGAAGCTGCGGCCAATGGCCATCACCTCTCCGACACTCTTCATCTCGCTGCCGATTTTTTTGGAGGCCCTGCGGAATTTGATCAGATCCCAGCGGGGAATCTTGATCACCACATAGTCCAGGGCCGGTTCGAAGCAGGCCATGGTGATTTTAGTGATGGAGTTTTTCAGGTCGATCAGGGAATAGCCCAGAGCGAGTTTGGCAGCGATAAAGGCCAGCGGGTATCCTGTGGCCTTGGAAGCCAAGGCGCTGCTCCTGGACAGCCGGGGATTGACTTCAATGATCCGGTAGTCGTCACTCTTTTTATTCAGAGCGAACTGGATGTTGCACTCCCCGACGATTCCCAGATGGCGAATGACCTTGATCGAGATATCGCGCAGTTTGTGGTACTCAAAATTGCTCAGCGTTTGAGACGGGGCAACGACGATACTCTCCCCGGTATGGATTCCCATCGGATCGAAGTTTTCCATGTTGCAGACGGTGACGCAGTTGTCGAACCGGTCGCGCACAACCTCGTACTCGATTTCCTTCCAGCCATCCAGGTATTCCTCGATCAGAATTTGATTGGTGAAGGCGAAGGCTTTCTTAGCCCTGCCGGCCAGCTTCTCCTCGTCGTACGAAATGCCCGATCCTAATCCGCCCAAGGCATAGGCCACCCTGGCCATGACCGGATAACCGATTATTTTGGCCGCCTCAAGCGCCTCTTCTACCGAAGTCGCCGCCAGACTCCTGGGCACTTTCACATCGATTTCATTCAGTTTGGCGACAAAATCCTTCCGGTCCTCGCAATCCATAATGGCCTGGATGGACGTTCCCAGCACCTTGACATTGTATTTGTCCAAAACCCCGCTCTGGTGCAGCTCCACACCGCAGTTGAGGGCGGTCTGCCCTCCGAATCCGAGCAGGATCCCATCAGGTTTCTCTTTGACGATGACCTTTTCGACAAATGAAGGCGTAACAGGGAGAAAGTAGATCTTC
>CBFDBS010000305.1:0-3174 GCA_965603105.1 uncultured bacterium | reverse complement strand
GAATAAAAATGGATCATTTAGAATGACTTGAACAAATGGAGGTTCGCTTGAAGAAAAAAACACATATTTTGCTTATCATTTTTGCTTTATTGATTTTCACAGTACCGAGTGCGGCCCGTCAGGAAGAAATAGTTGAACCGAAACAACCGGTACCTCTCGAAG
The DNA here is from genome assembly GCA_965603105.1 of uncultured bacterium. GTDB lineage: Bacteria > Acidobacteriota > Aminicenantia > Aminicenantales > Aminicenantaceae > CBFDBS01. The sequence goes on along the minus strand of CBFDBS010000305.1, from coordinate 3,012 downwards.
AAATCAACGACATCCTAGCCTGGAAAAGCATCAGGAGTCCGGTCTTATCCAATGATGGGAAATGGTTCGCCTACAGAGTCGCTCCCACAGAGGGAGACGGAGAGGTCATCATTAAAGAACTCACGGGGGAAAAAGAGCACACATTCCCGGTCGGAGCGGGCCCACGCTCAGCCTTTGGGGAAATCGCTTTTTCTGAAGATTCCGTCTGGGCGGCTTTTACCATCTACCCGACCAGAGAGGAAGCCAAAACTCTGAGCAAGCAGAAAAAAAAGGCATATAACAAATCAGCCCTCATCAATCTCGTTTCGGGAGAGAAAATCGAATTTGAAAAAGTCCAAAGATTCGATTTTTCCGGTGAAAATCCTTCCTCGATTGTCTTTCATAAATACCAGCCTGAAGGCCAGGCCAGGGAAACTGAAAAATGGAGCGGCTCCAACCTCATCCTCTATGATTTGCAAAGCAAGAACGAACTCAATATCGGCAATGTGGCCCAATACGCCTTCGATAAAAAAGGCCAATGGCTTGTCTGGATTGTCGATGCTCACGAACAGAGCGGAAATGGCGTCCTGCTCAGAAATATGGCCACAGGAGTTATTCTTCCGCTCGACACGGAAAAAGCCGAATACAAAAGATTGACCTGGACTGAGAAGGGAGACGGCCTGACCGTACTCAAGGGAAAAAAGGACGATAAATATGAGGATCCACTGTACAGTGTGATCGGTTTCAGCCAATTTTCCTCCTCAGGAAAGCCAGTTAAAGTCATTTATGATCCCCTGAAAGATGACAGCTTCCCCGAAAAAATGACCGTCAGCCCCAACGCCACACCGATATGGACCGATGATTTTTCCGCCCTTCTTTTCGGTATCCACGAAACCAAATTGAAAGAGGATAAAACGGATAAAAAGGAGCCCGCTGAGAAAAAAGAAGAGAGCCCGGAAGAAAAAGAAGAGACGGGAAAAGTTACTCCCCAACCCAAAATCAAGCCCGAACCGCCGATCGATCCCGAAGATATGCCCGATTTAGTGATCTGGCATTGGAAAGATAAAAGAATACAGGCCATGCAGCAGGTCCAGGAAGCCCGCGATAAAAACTTCAGCTATCTGTCAATCTACAGAATCAAGGAGAAAAAATTCATCCGTTTGGCCGATGACGAGATCAGATCCATCTCTCCCGCACCCAGGCATCTCTGGGCTTTAGGCTACGACAACCGGGAATACGAATTGATCGGAAACCTGGAGGGACGCCGGTACCAGGATGTCTACATCATCGACATGAAAACCGGAGAACGAAAACTGGCTCTTAAAAAATACAGATGGTTCTCTCTCCCCTCCCCTGACGGCAGCCACTTCCTCTACTACACCGACGACCACTATTACACTTACGAGATGGCCACAGGAAAGACGTACAACATCAGCAAAGACATGCCTACGTCTTTTGTCAATACAGAGGATGACCACAATGTTCTGGATCCTCCTATCTCCCCTATCGGATGGACAAAAGACGGCATTTCAGTGCTCCTCTATGACAATTGGGACATCTGGAATGTGCCTGTGCACGGCGGAGAGAGTACTAATCTCACCGTCAATGGAAAAACAGACGGCATCCGTTACAGAAGTCGCTACCGCCTGGATCCAGATGAAAAGGGGATCGACCTCTCCCAGCCCGTCTACCTCGGACCCAGCGGAGAATGGACAAAGAAATCCGGAATCGGACGCATCGAAAAGGGGAAACCCGGCGTCAAGATGCTCCTTTGGGATGACGCCTCCTTTTCATTGACCAAAGCCAAAAAATCCGATGTCTATCTGTACACCAAACAAACCTACAAGGACTACCCCGATTATTACCTGACCGACAAAGACATGAAAAAGGCAACAAAACTCACAAAAGCCAATCCTCAGCAGGAAAACTTTCTCTGGTCTTCGGGGTCCATGCTCATCGACTTCGAAAGCGCCAAAGGGGATAAGCTGCAAGCGGCACTGTTCCTGCCGGCTAACTATGAAAAAGGAAAGAGATACCCCACAATCGTTTATATCTACGAAAAACTATCACAGGGCCTCAACAGATATTATTCACCTACGGCTTCCGGATTCAACAAATCAGTCTACACGAGCCGGGGATACGCCGTTTTGATGCCCGATATCGTCTACAAGATCAACGATCCCGGAATGTCATCGGTCTGGTGTGTGCTCCCCGCTATCGACGCCGCTGTCGACAGCGGAGTGGTTGACAAAGACAGAATCGGCATCCACGGCCATTCCTGGGGTGGCTATCAATCCTCCTTCCTGGTCACCCAAACAGATGTGTTCAAAGCCTGCGTTACAGGAGCCCCCCTGACCAATATGATCTCTATGTACAGCTCGATCTACTGGAACAGCGGCTCGGCCAACCAGCCCATTTTCGAAAGCAGCCAAGGACGCTTCTACGGCGGCTATTGGGACAATCTGGAAGCCTACGCGCGCAACTCGCCTGTTTACTATGCCCAAAACGTGAAGACTCCCCTCATCATCCTTCACAATGACAATGACGGTGCGGTGGACTGGAATCAAGGAATAGAATACTATAACACTCTGCGCCGTCTCGATAAACCTGTTGTTATGCTCCAGTACAAGGGGGAAAACCACGGCTTGAGAAAACCGGCCAACCAGAAAGACTACACCTTACGCATGAGAGAATTCTTCGACCACCATCTCCTTGGCAAGCCGGCTCCGGAATGGCTCACAATGGGAGTGTCTCATCTCGATCATCCCCAACACCTTGAAGAAGTAACCCGAAAAATTCTAGAAAAAAAAGAAGTCAAGAAAAAAGAAGAAAAGAAAGTAGAGAAAAAATAGCTTAAAAGTTCCGGCCTCATCCGGAATTCATAAAAAAACCCGGAGTAATCCCGGCTGCTGATTGAATCAATTCATTTGACCTGAGCATAGAGAGGTATACAAAAACAGTTTTATTAAAAAAAGAAGGCGCTGGCTGTCGAGGCGCCAAGGTTTGGAAAAGGAAGCGGGGCTAAGGAGGATT
>CBFDBS010000304.1:0-3196 GCA_965603105.1 uncultured bacterium | reverse complement strand
GCTGTCTCATTCGCTGAAGATCCGGACTCTCTCCTTTCCCTCCACATCGACAGTCAGTTCGTTGAGGCTTTCCACAATTTCTTCAAGGTTTTCCTCCGTGATCTGCGAAAGGTCCATGTCGATTCCTTTTTCATGGAGAGCACTGTTGATCTTGCCTTGGGCATCATGGGGAATCAGGGAGGCCAGCTTAATGCCGGCCCGCATGAGCTTGATGGGAATGCGAATGTTGACCTTTTCCCCGGAATCATTTCCCGGGCCGGGTTCGACCAGAACACGAAGGTATTTGAGGCCGGATTTTGGCACCGATCCTTCCCTTTTTTCTTCGTCTCCGGGTGTTTCGAAAACGGCCGAGAGCAACTTTTCTGCCTCCTCAACAGTGATTTTTCCGGCGGATAGCATGTCCAGAATTTTTCTTTTTTCTTCACCCATAATTTGACTCCTTTGTTATAGGATTGAGAGATAAACCCTCTTGTTTTTTTCTTCGATAAAGATAATCAGCCCCGAAAGGGCGCACACAATGGCCAAGCATTTCGGGAAGAAACTCAAGATTCGCAGATCGTATTTGAGAACCCAGAAGACAAAAGCCGTAATCAACACAAAAGGCAGAAGAACGAGGGCCAAACAGAACAAAAGAATCCAGGCGATAAACAATGGCAACGGAAGTTTGATCTTAGTTCTGCCGTCTTCGACGATATGGAGATACATGAAGAAGGGGATCATTTTTCACCTCTCAGTTTTTTCAGAGCGTAGTCGATATCGATTTCTCCCCGGTCGAGCTGCTCAAGGACTTCGCTTTTGGATGCGGGAGGATTGATGTCGACAAACTCGAGCTGCTGGGAGATGCGGTTCAAGCGGTTCTTTACGGTTGGGTAGCTGATGCCGAATAGCTCCTCCATGTCCTTGATGGAGCCGTGGCTGCGGATAAAAGCCGTGACGAATATCTGATCCTCCCAAGTCAAGCGGACCAGAGGCGGGAGCTCAAAGCTTCCTTCTATGGCTATATCTTTATCATTGAGCCTGACTTTTTCTACAGTCAACGCCGATCCTCTGGTTAACTTGGTCAACTCTTGCCAGTCTTGAGTCATTTCTCACCTCGAAATTGATTTTCTTAATAAAATATACTCAAAAAAGTCAAATAAGTCAAGTTAATAATTGAAATAATTCATTTTAATGTCAAATAAAATTAAAAAAATCAATTTATAACTGTCGGGGCATGGATCATCGATTTAGAAAGCAGATTTATTTCTGATTGCAGTTGGATTAATCGCCGATAAAAAATTAAACCGCAGGCAACCCTTTTTGGGTATCGAGCATCGTTAGAGATGAAGGTTTAAAATGACAAACTCAGCGCTCACTCTACTTCAATCCCGAAAAAGAATAACTGATATCGGGTGTGATACAATACGTTGGCGTGTGTTTGTCATGGAAAAACAAAACAAAGATGTGAAATTAAAATCCGGGTTCGAATCGACGGAGCTGGTCAACAATCTGGTCAGGCGCTCAAGAGAAGGGGATATGCAGGCCATGGGACTTCTCTATGAGCACTACAAAAGCCGGATGTTCAGCCTGGCCTACCGCTACACCTACAACGCGACGGCCTCCGAGGACCTTCTGCAGGACATCTTCATCAAGGTTTTCTCCCATCTGGAAACATTGGATAAAGATGAGGCCTTTGCCGGCTGGATGTACAGAATCGCTGCCAACACCTGCCTCAGCTATCTGCGCAGTCATAAAAAAGAACGGTATCAAGCGGTTTCATTGAGCGATCTGGAGTCGGTTGTCGGTGAGGATACCCGGGATATGTCAGAAAAGATGATGAAAGAGCCCATGGAGGAAGCCATCCAAAGCCTGCCCCCGAAGTTGAAGAGCGTTTTTCTGCTGCACGATGTGCAGGGCTTCAAGCACGAGGAAGTCGCTCAGATCTTGAGGTGTTCGGTCGGGACGTCCAAGTCCCAGCTTTTCAAAGCCCGGATGAAGCTGAGACAAAAACTCGAAAAGAAGCAACTCTTGTGAGGTGATTGAAATGAAGTGCGCAAAAGCAAAAAAATGGATCAGTGCCGACATTGACAACGGGCTGGATACGGCTCAGAAACGAGCCTTGGAAACACATCTTCACGCCTGCCAGGAATGCCGGAAGCTGCGCGAAAATTTCAAGACAATCGCCGCCACCGCAAGAGGATTGGAAGAATTGTCCCCCCGCGGTGAGACGTGGTTCAAGATCGCTTCCCGGATAAAAGATCAACAGCCCGGAACCGCTCAGCCTGTCCGAGTGAGGCCGAAGAGGCAGCTCTGGAATCCCAGAGTGCTGGCCTGGACGGCGGGTGCGGCCCTTCTTCTGGTCGTTGTTGCCGGCACGGTCTTTTTCGGTCCGAATATCTGGAAGCGGGACCCCGGTTCTCAGAAATATATCCTGAGTAAGCTCGGGGAGGCCGAGCGTCACTACCAGAAGGCCATCGATGCTCTCTGGCAGGCCGTCTCTACACAGAAGGAAGACCTCGATCCCCAGCTCTATGCGGTTTTCCAGAAGAATCTCGATATCATAGACCAGTCCATCATCGCCTGTAAAGAAGCGGTTCTCAGCGGGCCGGACAGCCTCGATTCCAGGAATTTTCTGCTGGCGGCCTATAAGCAAAAAAGAAGTCTTCTGGAAGAGATGATGACCGCAAGCACGTCCCCTGTCGAACAGAGGGATGTGGGATCGATATATTGAAAAAATAAGGAGGATTTTCATGAAAACAAAAAAACGGATGACAGCATTTAGTGTGATCGTATTCTTCGCTCTTGTCTTCGCCTTCAATCCTCTTCTGGCGGCACAAAACGAGAGATATGAAGAGAAGTTCGAAAAGACCGTCAATCTGGCGCAGGACGGGAAGGTCATTCTCGACAATGTTTCCGGGAGTATTGAAGTCAAAACCTGGAACAGAGCAGAAGTTCAGATCGTCGCCGACAAGACTTCTAGAGCGGCGACCCGAAACAAGGCTAAAGAGAATGCAGACCTGGTGAATATTACGGTCACCCAGGAAAACAGCACAGTGAGGATCGAGACGGAATATCCGAAGGGAGAGCACAAGAACTTGAGCGTATCGGTCAATTATAAACTCATGGTCCCCTCCTCCGCCTCTATCAATGTCGAAACAGTCAGCGGAAGCGTGACATGTGAAGATATCGGAGGAAACCTCCGGGCCACAACGACAAG
>CBFDBS010000303.1:0-3210 GCA_965603105.1 uncultured bacterium | reverse complement strand
GAGCGGCACTACAATGTCTCCGGCCGCATCATCGGTGTGATCGGCCAGCTCGTCCTCCAGATCGTCATCACCTCTCTCCAGTATGTTGCCGGAGGAGCGATCCTTTCCTCCCTCCTTCCCGATGTCTTCACCTTCCAGACGGGGATGCTCGTCACGGCGGTGGTCTTCATAGGGATCACTTTGATCGGGGGTTTCTGGGCCGCGGGATTGACGAACATCTTCAATGTTGTCCTCATCTACGTGGGAGTTGTGCTGGCGGCTCTGCTGGCGGTAGGCAAAGTGGGAGGTTTCGGTCCCTTGCTGGAGAAGCTTCCTGTGGGGCATCCGGGATTGAATCTGGGCGCTATCGGCTGGCCTCTGATCGGTGCCTGGTTTATGGTCATGTGCACCATGACCTTTTCCGTGCAGTCGGTCGTTCAGATCAGCTTTGCCGCCAAAGACTCCTTCTCAGCCAGAAAAGGTTTCATTCTGGGGGGCCTGATCATTCTCCCCGTTGGATTCATCTCGGCCGTCATCGGCCTGGCCGCAAAAATCCTCCATCCCGGCATCATCGCCACCGAAGCTCTTCCCCGGACGGTGTTGGGCCTGAGCCCGCTTGTTGCCGGACTGGTCCTGGCCGGTTTGTGGGCGGCCGATGTTTCGACGGCCTCAGCGCTGCTTGTCGGGAGCGCCACTCTCGTTGTCGGAGATGTCATCAAGAGATTTTTCTCCCCCCAATTGACCGAGAAAAGCGAGAAGCTCCTTTCGCGTTTGACGGTGCTTGTTCTCAGTGTCTTCACTTATCTTCTGGCTGTTTCGGTATCGGGGATCCTGAACACTCTCCTCCTGGGATTGACGCTGACCACTGCCTACACGCTCGTCACCCTCGCCACACTTTACTGGCCGGGCATCTGCCGCCGGTCACATGCCACCTGGACTCTGCTGATGGCCATGGCTGCTCTTGTCGTCTGGTTTGTGTTCCCTCAAATCGCCGAAATTTTCAAGAAAGTCCATCTTGTACATCCTGTTTTTTTCTGCTGGATCGTCAGCCTGGTCACCTTCGGATTGGTGGCCGTTTTCGATAAAAGGAAAATCAATCTAGGAAATTTAGTTGATGCGAAAGGATGATTAATGGCCAAGACTAAAATGATATGTCCCTTTTCAAAGCAGATGTGCCGGGAGTGTCCTCAATACAGGGGAAGGCATTATTACTTGTGCTACAAAACCAACTACGGGGGTCATTTGGGAGAGTCAACATTGGACGTCGAGCTGAAATCATGGAGCCGGGCAAATAAAATATTTAAAGTCCCTGGGCTTCTCCCCCCGAGTCCGAAATGGCTGATCCTCAATGAATTTGCGGAAAGGAAAGAGAAATGATCCGGAATTTCAAATACCACAGAGGGGCCAGTTTGAAAGAAACACTCGATCTTCTCGATACGTACAAGGAGGACAACAAAATCATCTGCGGGGGACAGTCTCTGCTTATCTTGATGCGGCAGGCATTGGTATCTCCCGAGAATCTCATCGACATCAAAAACTTAAAAGAATTGAGCTATATCGATTTCTCTCCTGAGGAAGGACTGAAGATCGGGGCCGTAACCACCCACAGAGAGATCGAAAATTCGCCTCTTATTGAAAAACAGTGTCCGATACTGATTGAGATGGAAAAAAACCTGGCTTCCATACAGACCCGCAACTGGGGGACTATCGGCGGGAACCTCGCCCATGGTGATCCCGCAGGTGATCCCGGGCCTGTTTTGATCGCTCTCAAGGCTACGGTGAGGCTGGCCAACAGGGAAAGAGAACGTTCACTGCCTGTCGAAGATTTTTTCGTGGATTATTTTGAAACCGCTCTCGAAGAAGGAGAGCTTCTGCTCGAGGTTCTCATCCCGGCCGCTCCTCCGCTGACGGCCACAGTTTATGAGAAATTCAATATCATCAAGAACGATCAGGGGGTCGTCTCGGTTGCTGTTTCGATCACTGTGGACGACAAGGGCATATCCTGCCGGGATGTGCGTATTGTCCTCGGAGCGGCGGCCTCCAAACCTCTGCGGGCCGGTCAAGCCGAACAGTTATTGATAGGCAAACCGCTTGACGATAACCTGCTGGATGAAATAGGTCAAAAGGCTTCAGAAGAGGCCGATCCGGTAACCGATATTCACGCCACGGAGGCTTACCGGAGACATTTAGTCAGTGTGCTCACCAAGAAAATGGTAAAAAAAGCTTGGGCGCAGGCCTCCACCACGGCCTGACAGGGAGATGGCAAGACATGGAAAAGCAATTGCTGCACATCATTGTCAATGAAGAATACCACGAAATCCATATTCAGCCCAAAAGGCTGCTCGTCGAAGTGCTGAGAGATGAACTTGGGCTGACGGGAACAAAAAGGGGCTGCAACACCGGCGCCTGCTGTGCCTGTACCGTGCTCATCAACGGCGCGCCGGTTAAATCGTGCTCGGTCCTGGCTTTGCAGGCCGACAATACGGCAGTGACGACTGTCGAAGGGCTGGCCCAATGTGGAGAACTCACTCCCCTCCAGAGGTCGTTCTTGGATCACGGGGCTTATCAATGTGGATTCTGTACGGCCGGAATGCTGATGTCGACGACGGCTTTGCTCGAGGAAGAACCGAAGCCGACCAAAGAACAGATCAGGGAAGCCATCCACGGTAACATCTGCCGCTGCACGGGATACAACAGCATTATCAGAGCGGTCGAAGCCGTTGCCAAAGGGAAGTACGACAAGGAGAGAGGATGAAAAAATTTTCCGTCATCAACACGCCAGTGCACAATGTCGACGGCATCGCCAAAATCACCGGCCGGGCGGAATACACCTTTGACATCAAACTGCCCAATATGCTGTACGGGAAGATTTTGAGAAGCCCCTATGCCCACGCGAATATCCTCAATATCGATACCAGCCGTGCCGAAAGCCTGCCCGGTGTCAAAGCCGTTGTCACCGGTCGTGATACCCCCGGGATAAAGCAGGGCATCTGGAGACGCTACAAGGAACTCTGTGACGAGGAAATTCTGGCCGTAAGCAAGGTCCTCTATATTGGCGAACCGGTGGCTGCTGTGGCTGCGGTCGATGAAGACACGGCCGAAGAAGCCCTGGATTTGATCGAAGTGGAATATGAATCATTGCCGGGAGTGTTCGAACCCTTGGAAGCGATCAAAGAAGATGCTCCCCAGCTCCACGAACATGCCGAGAGGAATATCAACGTCACACGCCAT
>CBFDBS010000302.1:0-3232 GCA_965603105.1 uncultured bacterium | reverse complement strand
GCGCCGATATCCTCTCTGATTCACTTCTATTATCAATGAGCTGAATAATGATCACGCTTTTTGTCATTGAGCCCTCTGACTCTTGACAAGCCGGGAAGGAGGAAAGACAATAATGGGCAATGATGAAGGCTCTCTTTCTTGCTGACGGAAACCTTCGCCTCAAGAATATCCCGAAGCCCATCCCTCTGCCTCATGAGGCCTTGATAAAAGTCCTGAAAGCCGGCATCTGCAATACGGATCTTGAATTGATCAAGGGCTATATGGGATTCAATGGAGTCCCGGGGCATGAATTCGTGGGCCGTGTAGTCCAGTCTCCCCGGGTTGAATGGATGAACAGAAGAGTCGTAGGGGAGATCAATATCGCCTGCGGTAGCTGCGACGTCTGTCTTCAGGGCCGAACAAAACACTGCCCTGGAAGAAGTGTGGTGGGAATATCGGGCAGAGATGGCGCCTTCGCCGAATACTTGGCATTGCCTCTCGAAAATCTCCACTGGATTCCGGAATCTGTTTCCGACAGCGAAGCCGTGTTCATCGAACCTCTCGCCGCTGCCTGTGACATTCTCGACCAGATATCCATCGATGACAGAACGTCAGTGGCAGTATTGGGCGACGGGAAATTGGGCCTTTTGATTTCGTTGGTGATGAAGCTCAAGACGCCTCAGGTTTGCTGTTATGGGAAATACGACAAGAAATTGGAAATACTGCGGAAAGCAGGAATCCGGGTTTCGACACAGACAGGAGGCGAAAAAAGAAAGTTTGATATAGTCATCGAGGCGACGGGTCATGTGTCGGGCCTCAATCAGTCCCTCTCCCTTGTTAGACCTGAGGGACTTGTCGTCCTGAAAAGCACTCTGCAGGAACAGGTGCCGATGGACACCTCGAAGATCGTGATTGATGAGATCAGATTGATCGGTTCCCGCTGCGGCCCCTTTGAACAGGCGATCGATCTTCTCAGAAACAGAAGCATTCGTGTGAAGGATCTTGTGCACGGAGAATTCTCGTTAGAGCGTTTTGAAGATGCCTTCGATTCAGCGGCGAATTCCGAGGTTGTCAAAGTGCTTTTTGTTCCTTGATTGTCCAGGAGATGTCGATCCAATAAGACAGGAAATTCAGAACAGTAAAAAGATAATTGAGCGGTATACGGCAGGGTCCTCAGCCTTTAAGAGCGCCCTGACGAAGGAGGTAAAAAATGAAAGACTCCGGGCATACGACAGGGACTGAGTTGAGTGTTCCCTGTGTCTATTTTCGGGAGCCCGGTCGGGGCAACTCCCAGCAGACACTTGAGATCGCCTCCAGGAGAGCGGAGGAACTCAATATTCAAAACATCATCGTTCCCACGAACTCGGGGGAAACCGGAGTGGCGGCTGTGGGCCATTTCAAAAACAGAAACCTGGTCATCGTCACTCATTCAACAGGATTCCTCAAACCCGACCACCAGCAGCTCCGTCCCGAACTCAGGAATAAAATAGAAGAGGGGGGCGCCCGGATATTGACATGCCAGCATGCCTTGGGAGGAGTCGGCCGGGCGGTGAGGAGGAAACTTGGAACATATCAGATGGATGAGATCATCGCTTACACCCTGCGTGTTTTTGGAGAGGGGACGAAAGTGGCCGTGGAGATTGCCCTGATGGCGACTGATGCCGGGCTCGTCTCCACCCGGGAGCCATGCATTTCCATGGGGGGCACAGGCCGGGGAATCGATACGGCTCTACTCCTGCAACCATCCACTGCTCAGGACTTTTTTGATCTCCGTGTGCTGGAAATTTTGGCCAAACCGCGCTTTTTCAATTGAATAGATTTGCAGAAAAAGTTTCCGGTATTCGGGTATAATACGAAATGAGAGGTTTTATAACGACTCAATAAAGGATAGACTTAAAGTGTCCGGTTGGAATAGGAATGAGAGCAAAAATCAAAAATGTCAGCCGGACTTTGTGTATTAATGAATGAAAAAAAAACGGTTTGCCGGGAGTAAGAATGAGCAAAAAATCATTAGTCTTATTCACATTTGTGTTTGTCCTTTTGACTGTATCCGGGGCCTATGGGCAGGCGGGCTTTTTCCTGGGAGTGCAGGGTGGATTCTCTGCTCAAAAGCCGAAGTTAAGCGCCTTTGACTTCAACACGGATACTTCCTATCTGTATGGGATCCGAACGGGCGTCAAGATCTGGACGATCGCGCTCGAGGTGAATTTTTTCCAGGCTGCCCACAACATAGCTCTGGTAGAATTGAATCCTCATGAATGGGATGGGCGTGAGGTCGACTACAATTTCATCGGAGGGAACCTGAAATATTTTTTTCCTTTGGCCATTTTTCATCCCTACATCACGTTCGGTTACGGGTATTATACCGCCAGCATCATGGAGATAGACAAAGACACCGATAGGGGATTCAACTTCGGAGTGGGATTTGAGCTGCATCTGGGAAAGAAGTTCTCCCTTCTTGTCGAAGGGAAATATCACAGAGTCAAGCTCTTTATAGATGAGCTGGACCTCAAGATCGGTGATTTCACCATCGGTGGCGGTTTCAATATCTACCTCTGATCAGAAGCGTTTTTTAGCCATCTCCGGGATGTCGGCAACGGTGAAGAAGTTTACGAACCTCGATGATAAGATTGAATAAATTCTTGAGCCAGGCGGGGGTTTCCTCGAGAAGAGAGGCTGACAGGCTGATTGAACAGGGCCGGGTCTCTGTCAATGGAGAAGCCGTTCTGAAATTGGGCCGGACAATTGATGAGGCCCATGATCGTGTTGCTGTTGATGGGAAGCCTGTTAAGGCAGTGCAGAAGAAGATCTATCTGCTGTTGAACAAACCGGTTGGATACCTCGTCACTCTTTCCGATCCTTTTCAAAGACCCACGGTTTTGAATCTTTTGCCCCGTTTGGAAACCCGGCTGTTTCCTGTCGGAAGGCTGGATTTCGAGAGTGAAGGGCTGCTCTTGATGACCAATGACGGAGAGCTGGCTTACCGCTTGATGCATCCGCGATTTATGGTCAAGAAAGAATATTCCGTCAAAGTGAACGGATGTCCCACCAAGTCTCTCCTCTCCCGCCTGGAGAAGGGGATTTATATCGAAGGCAAGAAAACGGCTCCAGCCAAGATTTTCCGTCATTTTGAATCCTCAAAAAGCTCACAATATCGAATGGTGATTCATGAAGGGAGGAAACGGGAAATCAGGAAAATGTTCGAGGCGATCGGTCATCCGGTCATTCAACTGCGGCGTGTGAAAATGGCCGG
>CBFDBS010000301.1:0-3248 GCA_965603105.1 uncultured bacterium | reverse complement strand
TGCGGCAGGACTGGCGGCTCTGATCATCGCCCAATTGACGACCAGCTTTCAGGCCCTCAAGGCAGCCAACACCCATCCGGCCGACGCCATCCGGTCCGAGTGAGAGGTTTTTATAACTCGACTACCCGCCTATTTTGACGCCGATGATCTCCAGATCCATATTCTCGATGTAGACGCGGCATCTTGTATATTTTCCTTCTTCATCCTTAAGAAAGGTGATTTCAAAATAACCGGTCTCAGGATCATTCGCTCCAAACCTGAACTCTTCGTCTTCGTCCGGCTCCAGGATTGCGGGTCTTCCGTCTCCGGAATCGACCCACAGATTCCCGTCTTCGACATAATAACTCAAAATCTGAGACTCTCCTCCCAGGTCGGTGAGATCGAACTCGAAATCCCCTATAATCGCCTCATACTTTTTTTTAAGCTCCTCGTCAGTTTTTTCCTGTGAGAGAGCGGTTCCGCTGAAAGTCAAAATCAAGAGAGCGACAGAAACGGCTATATAGATTCCTCGGCTCAAAAGTGTCTTTTTCATTTCGGCCTCCTTATAGAAATTCTATATCTTTTATGACGAATTTCAAGAAAAAAAGTTTTCCCCGACAGATAACTTGTATTCCTGAAATCACTTGCTAAACTCATTTTTTTCCAATATAAAATCAGAATAGATAGGAGGCTTTCATGGATAAAAAATGGGTTCCTTGTTTTTGCACAATCCTACTCGGAGTTGCCGTCATCGTTTTCACCTGGTGGAAACTGGGCTTTTCCGACATCATCCTGACAATTGTCGGTGGATTGATCATCATCCGTGCCTTGATCAACAGATGCTGCTGCCAGCAGATCGCCTGTAAAGCCGAGGAAAGTCAAAAAAGCTAGATTATTCTTTTTAATCCAACAATTCGGCTCTTTAAAAGGTCCGCTTATTTCCCTTTGATCAGCATCGTATAGCGGGCATTTTCCACAACCGGATCTTTGGAGACAAAGTCGGTATGATACCTGTTTTCGACATACATTTCCGATTGATCGCAGTAATGAAGGCTGGCAGGAATACCCGAAGTTCCGGTCGGAATGACAGTCAGCGAATCGTCCCAGTCGGCCAGTGAATAGATGTGCCGGTGCGAGGCGCCGGCGGTCACAGCAAACGCATTCCTCCGGGAATAGCCGTAGGGACACACAGTTTGGGAGTTCCCCCCAACAGCATAGGGGCCACGGTTAAACCGGAACAATATATTCAAAATCTTGACACTTCCCAGTGGATGCTCAAGGGTGAGCGTGTGAACTTTCCCCCACTCCCATTTCTCAGGATTATCTCCCATGCGCTCACTGAGGGCAACAACCGTTTCCATGAAACTTTTTCGAACCATGTCGGCAAATGTCTCCTCGATCCCTTCGGTGCTCACATCATCACACCAAGCTGATCCCTTCTCCATAGCAATGAGATGGAGGGCATTTCCATAAATCGATCCACTGGACATGAATTCCCGGTAAAGATCTTCACCGAGCTCGTCAATAAACACATTTCTCAAAAAATCACCCTTGAACTGTTCAAACATGGCGGCAGCCGCGCTGTTTTTATCCAGCATGCCATCCCAAGCGGAAAACAATTCCAGACAATGGTTCTCCAAATCATTCCATTCCGTATATGTCTCCAGCGTGTCTTTGAAGAGTTCGGCCAGTTTTGATTTCTGGTCGGCCTGCATGTGCTGGAAATCCTCAATGGAAAATTTTTCTTTCTCCTCGAGCATCTCCCTGATGCGGTCGATACGGTAAGGGAGTACAAACCAGCGGCTGATATAGTACGGATATTCGTCTCCGACGGTTCGGTTGTTGGCGCTGGAGACACAATTGGACTCAGGGTTGAAACTGTACGGGAGTTCTTCAAAAGGAACATACCCCTGCCAGTCATATTCATCTGTCCAGCCGGGCAGAATCGAATTTTTATCCCCTCCTTTGCGGATTGGAACGCCGGCACAGCAGTAAAGGCCTATGTTCCCGTCGACATCGGCGTAAACGGTATTCTGGCTCACCGCTGTAAAAGTCCTAACGGCATCCCTGAACTCATCCCAGTTTCGGGCCCTATTGCCAAGATATATCGTCCGCATCTCATTCGAATCATCGTTTCCCGACCAGCGCATGGATACGGCCACATCCTCCAGCTCATGGAAGCGGGAAACAATGGGCCCGCGGTGGGTGAATCTTAGCTCCTCTTCAACCACCTCCCCTCCTTTAACATTAATCTTCACCGGTTTGACAGTCATGTCTAGCCATTCCCCATTCAGCTCATACTGCCGGGGATTTTCTGGATTGAGTTTTTCCAGATAAAAATCCAGATTGTCCACCATGACATTGGTGAATCCCCAGGCGATAAAGCTGTTGTGTCCGGCCACGACAAATGGTTGGCCGGCCAGGGCGACACCGGTCACGTTTAACTCTCCCTCCACAACCTGATGCATCTGGTACCAAATGCCGGGCGAATCGAGGCCGAGGTGCATGTCATTGGCCAGGATGGGTTTTCCGGTTACACTCCTTTCTCCTGAGACCGCCCAGTTGTTGCTGCCACTGAACACCTCAAGTCCCAGGTCTTGGAGAGGCCGGTTTCCCCGCAGCAGAGTCGCATTCAGGTTCAACGATTCCAATTTGGCTTCCATCTCCGGATAGACAAACGTCCCATGGAGGTCCCAGCCGGGAAGAAGTTTTTCGGCGATCTCATCTCCCAGTTTCTTTCGTATTTTTTCGAGCAAAATCTCCGTACTCCAAGAGGAAGTCAAATCCCAGGCCATATACCCGATGAGATAGAGCGAATGCTCCACCTGCCAGGGTTCGGGTTTATAGCCAAGGATGGTGAATTCCGGAGGAAGTTTATTTCCCCTCCCCGCGATGTATTGATTCACACCATCGGCAAATGATTCAATCATATCGACAACGGCTTCCTCCGATTTTTCAAGGACCCGCCGGGATTTCTCAGGTAAACGCAGGGCTCTCATCAGAAGATCCGTTTCTACCAGGTCTTCCCCAAATATTTCCGAAATGCGTCCCGTACAGACGCGGCGATAAAGGTCCATCTGCCACAGCCGGTCCTGAGCCATACAGTATCCTGTGGCTTTATAAAGATCGCTCTCATTCCGGGCAAAAATATGGGGAATGCCGAAAGAATCCCTGTAAACAGTGACCTCCTCGCTGATCCCTGAAAGCTGGATTGTTCCGTCGTAGTCCGGCAGCCCCTTCCTGGCGATCGACCGTACCAAAATAAATCC
>CBFDBS010000300.1:0-3254 GCA_965603105.1 uncultured bacterium | reverse complement strand
CTGATCAACGACCTTATCTACAGGAAGAGTTTTTCCTGGATTGAATTTTTGTCCCACCTCGAGGAAGCCCTGCCGGATCGCTGTTATATCGTCTCGCTGGCTCCGGCACCGAGAGAGGATCTGGGCATGGAGGTCAGAATCAAGGTGGCCAGTCCAAATCTGGATGACTTCCTCTTGCTTATTACACGTTTGGGAAATTTGGGATTCAAGAATGTCCTCATCAGAAGCGAGGATCAGTCAGCCAACGGATTAGTGCTGGCGGAAGTATCATTCAGCTATGAAAGAAGCTATTAGTCTCATCAACCACAAAGAAAGGCGGCAGCTCGTGGCCGTCGCCGCTCTGCTCGGTCTGACTCTGCTTTTCTATTTCTTTGGCGCTGCGAATGTAAGAAGGGCCTACGGAAAATCGACGGTTCTTTTGGCAACCATCGAGAAGAACATCGCCGCCGCTGAAAAAAGCCGCGCAGAGACAGAAACGGATTGGAAAAGATGGGAGCAGGCCCATAAAGATATGGCCGAACTTCAAGAGAACAATTTTTACAATACCGAAGATTATGTGAAAGAAATCCGGCTCGACCTCCAGCGCATTCTGGACGCATCGCCGATCCAGCATTCTCAGAAAAGGTTTCAATACTTCCATTTTGAAAAGGAAAAAATCAGCAAAGAAATCGTAGAGTTCAATGTGACGGGAAGTTACCACTCCCTGAAGACATTCATTCATGCCGTGGAGAGCTTTCCCAGGTTTTTAGTGATCGAAAGGATTGACTTTTTGGACATCGACCCTCAGGGTTTGGGGATCAAGTTGAGGATTCTTCTGGCGGGATACTATGCGCAAATTTAAACCGCTCTTCTTGGGCTGCGTTTTTCTTCTGAGTGTTCTGGGGGCCTTTACCTATCAGGATCAGAAGCAGGAAGGAGCCGAATCTCCGCCTGAACAGAAGAGCCTTGTGCGCATGGACCTTCTCTTCTTCCCTGACCAGAAACCGGAGCGGTCTCAAAGGAATATATTCACCGTACGGATAAGCGGAGGGCGTGAATCTGGAATAGATAATGTTTTGAACAACAGCGAAAACATTGAACGGACTGAAGCCGGCCGGCCCGAAGAGCAGGACCGGTTTTCTGTCTATATAAGATATATGGGTTACGTGAAGTCCGGTCCTAAAATCACGGCACTCATTGTATTCGAAGGGGAAGCGCTGGCTGTAGAAAAAGGCGAGATGATAGCCTTGGAACTGCAGGTTGTCGAGATAACGACGGAAGAGATCGAAGTGATCGGTCCCGACCAACAATTACTGAAGTTTCCCTTAGAAGGAGACCTGCCATGAAAAAGACAAGTTTATTGCTGGTTGTTCTGACAACTCTCTGGGGATGTGCCACGTTCAGCCAGAATTATAAATTGGGAACACAAGCTTCTTTGGCTAAAGACTGGGACGCGGCTGTCCAATACTATGAGAGCGCTTATGCGGAAAACCCCAAGAATGCTGCCTACAGGCTTTCACTGGAGAGAGCCAAGGTTTCGGCCAGCCTGGCCCACTTCTATGCGGCGCGAAGACTGGCTTCCTTGGATCGTAAAGAGGAAGCGCTGGAGGAATATCAGAAGTCCCTCCTTTTCAATTACAGCAAGCTTGTGGCCGATGAGGCGAAATCCGTAGCGGGCGAAGAGGTCAAGAAAGAGAAACCGCCACAGATCAAAATCGAGCTGCCGGTCAAATTGAAGGCTGGATCCGAGCCCATCGAGCTGCGGTTCAGGCAGCAGGCAGGTCTGCGCTCGATTTTTCAGGCCCTCGGTAAGTCGGCCGGCGTCAACATCATCTTCGATGAGCAGTTCAGGGAAATCTCCTACGCTTTCGACCTGGCGGACAAATCATTCGAACAGGCGGTCAATATCCTCTGTATCGCCACCAAGAATTTCTACACAATCATCGATGAAGAGACGATCGTCATCGTTCCCGATCAACCGGCCAAACGTTTACAGTACGAATTGAGTGCAGTGAAAACTTTCTATCTGTCCAACATCAGCGCCGCCGACATCCAGGCAAACCTCAGCCAGGTCCTCCGGACTCCGTACAAGGCTCCGACCATCATCGTCGACAAAAATTTGAATTCGGTCACCGTCAGGGACACACCTGCTGTGCTGGAACTGGCGGAAAGAGTCCTCAGGATATGGGATAAGGCCAAAGGAGAAGTCATCATCGATATCGAGATCATGGAGGCCTCCCGAAGAAAAGTGAGGCAGCTGGGATTGGACTTCGAACCCCATACGGTCGGCCTCGGCTACACGGGTGACGGGAGCGGAGAAGGAATCACTCTCGGCGGGATCGATTTTAACAATTTGAACAACTTTCAGATCACGCTGCCCGCGGCTTTCCTGGATTTTTTGGAATCGGACTCCGACACCAAGGTCATCGATCAGCCCCGACTGAGGGGTTTGGATGGGGAAGAGATCCGCTATGTCGTCGGTGATGAGGTGCCCATCCCGAGAACAACCTTTCAGCCTATCGCCACAGGCGGATTCGGCCAGAATCCTTTGACGTCCTTCGACTACAAAAATGTGGGCCTCGAGATTGTGATCACTCCCCTCCTCCACCTCGAAGACGAAGTGACCCTCGAAGTCGACATCAAGATCAAATCGCTCGGCGAGGCCGGTTATGCCGATATCCCCATCATCACCACCCGGGAAGTGAAAAACATCATCCGGCTCAAGGACGGCGAGACCAATCTTCTGGCCGGATTGCTCAAGGACGAGGAGAGAAAGACGATGAGGGGAGTCGCCGGGATCAAATCCCTGCCCATCCTCGGCAGTCTGTTTTCCAATACAAATCAGACCATCCAGCAGAGTGAAGTCGTCCTGACCATAACCCCTTATATCATCCGGCCTTTTAATGTCACCGAAGAGGACTTGCAGCCGCTGTGGATCAATCTCCAGGCGAATACTCCGGCCGGGGCGGGAACAGAGCGGCTTTCTGAAGATGACATCCTGGATGAAGAGATGAGGCGGGCCAGGCTGCTGCAGGAAAGAGAGAGGACGGCCGCACAGGAAGGCGTCAATATGATCAACCTCAGTCCGGGCAATTTCGAAGTTCCCCAAAACAGGGAATTCCGTATTACCCTCAACATGAGGAGCCAGCAGGAATTTTACAATATGTCTCTCAACCTCTCCTTCAATCCTGCCCTGCTCAACCTGAAGGAAGTGACGGCCGGGGGATTTGTCAGGCAGGAGGGTCTGGATTCCTCCTTTTTACAGAATGTGGACA
>CBFDBS010000299.1:0-3264 GCA_965603105.1 uncultured bacterium | reverse complement strand
AAAAGCGTCTTTTTTAGACTCGGAGGCACTGCAACGCGCTTCTCAAGAGGAGAATCCGTTGTTATCTAAAAAAGTAATCAGACAGCCTGCTGTCCCCAATTTTTTCCAAACCAATTGACCGAGGACAAAGAAAAAGCCTCAATAGTGGAGAAAGAAATGACCTTCAATCCCCAGGGCCTGGCCACCGGGATCGGCAGCTTTCCCGATCTGGACGCAGAAAAAGCCTGCGATCTGATCTTGAGTTCTCTTCCGGAGATTCCCCTCTGGCCCCAACTGTCCAACGCCGATTACAGGGAGCAGATGGAAATCCAGTACAGCGAAGGTTTTCCCCGAGTCAAACTCGACGAGGCCAAACAGAAGATGTTTATCGATACCAGCGGCGATCCGACCTCGGATCTGGAAAAGTTCTACGAAAATGTGGTTATGGACAATCTGGATTTTTTTCGGATCTCTAAAGATTTCGGCCGTGGAATATCCGCCATGGCCGAAAGACTCTCGGCTTCAAAGCCTTCTTCGATCCTCTACTTCAAAAATCAGGTTACGGGACCGATCACCTTCGGCTTAGCCTCAGTTGACGAAAACAAACGCGCCATCTACTACAATGATGTCTTCAGAGATGTCATTATTAAAGGTTTAACCATGAAAGCCCGCTGGCTCCTGAGTACTTTCAAGCCTTTCGGATACAAGCAGATGTGTTTTGTTGATGAGCCCATCCTCTCGGCCTTCGGCTCCTCGACTTATGTCAGTGTTAAAAAGCTGGAGGTCGTCGAATACTTGCACGAAGTGGTCGAAGCCATTCACCAGGAAGGAGCCCTGGTCGGCACCCACTGCTGCGGCAACACGGAATGGCCCATCCTCATCGACGCCGATGTGGACATCATCAGCTTCGACGCCTACGAATTCGGAGAGACCATCGCCTACTATCCCGGACAGATAAGACATTTCCTGGAGAAAGGCGGCAGCATCGCCTGGGGAATCGTCCCCACATCGGAGAAGATCCGGCAGGAAACCCCGGAATCCCTGCGTGGCAAACTGGAGGAACGTTTCCTCACTCTGGCCCGGAAAGGAATCGACAGGGAGCTTATATGGGAGCAGTGCCTCCTGACCCCGAGCTGCGGCACAGGTTCTCTCACGGAAGAACTCTCCAACGAGATCTTCGAAAAACTGTCCCTTCTTTCTCGGTTGCTCCGCGCTTAGAAAGCATTGGGCATCCCGGATAAAATAGGCTATAATTTCTGCTTCGAAGACAGGACAAAACTGGATATTCTCAATGACAGAAGACAAAAGCATCGATAAATCAGTCCAGCAAGCCCTCAAAAGGGCCCGTGAACAGGGAATTGAGACCATTTGGGACCGCGCGGAAAGACAATCCCCCCACTGCGGCTTCGGTGAACAGGGTCTCTGCTGTCAGATGTGCTACATGGGCCCCTGCCGTATCAATCCCAAGGGAAAAAGCCCCCAAAAAGGAGTCTGCGGCGCTTCAGCCGGAACCATCGTGGCCAGGAATTTTGCCAGAATGATCGCCGGAGGCGCAGCCGCCCATTCCGATCATGGAAGAGATGTGGCTAAAACCCTTCTGGAAGCCGCCACGAATCCCGATTCCCCCTTCACCATAAAAGACACGGCCAAACTCCAGAAAGTCGCCCGGTTTTTGGGTATTGAGACAGCAAAGCGGCCAGCGGAAGAGATTGCCAAGAAAGTGGCCGAAAGAGCGCTGGAAAACTTCGGCAGACAGGATGGAGAGATCGATTTCTTGAAGCTGGCTCCGCAAACGAGGCAGACACTGTGGCGCAAACTGGGCGTCGCTCCCAGAGGAGTCGACAGGGAAGTGGTTGAGATGATGCACCGAACGACCATGGGAGTGGACCACGACCCGAAAAATATCATGCTTCAGGGGGCACGCACGGCCCTGGCCGATGGCTGGGGAGGGTCCATGATGGCCACCGAACTTCAGGATATCCTTTTCGGCACACCCTCTCCTCTGCGCGGAGAGGTCAACCTGGGTGTGCTTTCCGAGACGGAAGTCAATATCGTCGTTCACGGGCACGAGCCCGTCCTTTCCGAAATGCTTGTCTTGGCAGCCCAGGACAAAGAGCTGATCGAGCTTTCCAAATCGAAGGGTGCGACAGGTATCAATCTGGCCGGCATCTGCTGTACGGCCAATGAAATCCTGCTCCGCCACGGCCTTCCCATCGCCGGCAACATCCTCCAGCAGGAGCTGGCGGTGAGCACGGGTGCAGTCGATGCCATGATCGTCGACGTGCAGTGCATCATGCCCGCGCTTCCCGAGCTCTGCAAATGTTTTCACACCAAAATGTTCACTACCTCAGGGAAAGGCCAAATAGAAGGTGCCGAATATTTTCAACTGTCGGACAAAAATTCCCTGCAGACCGCCAAGCAGCTCGTCAAGTCGGCGATTATGAATTTTCCCAACCGGAAAAATGTGGAAATCCCTAAAGAAAAAATGGATCTCATCGCAGGCTTCAGCCACGAAGCCATTATCTACATGCTGGGAGGCTCCTTTCGCGGCTCCTACACGCCTCTGAACGACAACATCATCAACGGGCGGATCAAAGGTGTGGCCGGTGTGGTCGGCTGCAACAATCCCAAAGTGATCCATGACAAGTCCCATGTGGATCTGGTGGCGGAGCTGATCGCCAATGATATTCTCGTTGTTCAGACAGGATGTTCGGCCATCGCCTGCGCTAAAGCCGGCCTTCTCGTTCCGGAGGCTGCCGAGAAAGCCGCAGGAAAAGGACTGGCCGAGGTGTGCAATGCTGTGGGCATGCCCCCGGTTCTGCATTCCGGTTCCTGTGTGGACAACAGCCGTATCCTGATGGCTCTATCCGAAATGGTCAAAATAGGAGGACTGGGAGATGACATCAGCGAACTTCCGGTCGCCGGAGCCGCGCCCGAATGGATGAGCGAAAAAGCCATTGCCATTGGTCAATACTTTGTGGCCTCAGGAGTATTTACTGTCTTCGGTGTCGGCCTACCCGTGACCGGAAGTCCCGAATTCAGCCGGCTTCTTTTCAGGGATTTTGAGGATCTTTTCGGAGGGATGTGGGCTGTTGAAACCGGTCCGGGCAAAATGGCCGGGAAAATCATCGAACATATCGACAAAAAACGTGAAGCCCTGGGCATCAGCAAAGGGAAAAAAAGGGTGCTTTACGACATGGAAATGAGAAGAGATTTGGAAGTCTAAGAAGAGGATGAGATTATGTCGAGACTGATTGCCACCAGGGCCATACGCGGCGCCCACAA
>CBFDBS010000298.1:0-3266 GCA_965603105.1 uncultured bacterium | reverse complement strand
AAAACAGGCCCTCCGACTCTGCTCATAAATACTGTGAAGGCCACAACCGAACCGCCGAACACGGCTCTTCCCAGCACCTGCCCTATAGTATATTTCAATTTCTCCCCGCCGGTTGAAGGCAGCTTCAGTTTGAATTCGAGCAGATAGACGGCCACAACAAAAAAAAGGATGTAGACTCCGACAGATAAGAGGAAATTTTCCAGATGGAAGACGACCACACAAGCGGAAAGGCCGAACCAGGTGGAAAGTGAAAGAAGGAGAGCGGCCCAAAAACCTCTGCGCCATAAAAGCGCGTAAAGCACAAGAAACAATCCGGTGAAGGCATAGCTCAGAGGGAAAACCGTAGTGGCTTGGGCTGCTGTTTCCGGAGACTGGGTGAAGCCGATAAAAAAAAGAGATACAGCGGCCGTTGAGGGAAGCCCTCCAATAAAACCCCCGATTTTGCTCCCGAACCGGTCGGCCAAAACTGTAGTCAAAGTGATCCAGACACTTCCCACTCCGAAGGAGAGCAAAATCAGAAGAAAGGCAGATTTCCCGGTCATGACGGATCGAGTCCCTGTGCTATATTCTCGAGTTTCTTTATCCTTCTAGTGGCTTCTGCAGGCAAATCCGTAAAAAGCCGGGCCAAACCGTCTCTAACGGTTATGGCCCTGGAAGTTTTATCTGAAAAGGGGTGGATGGTATGGCTGACAATCACCACGCATGCTCCCTCTTCAAGCCTGCGTACAATCCAGGCGAGGATTTCTCTCTGGGCTCTGATATCCATCCCTTCCAGAGGCTCATCGAGCAGAATACACCCGGGGTTCCCGATGAGACAGGCGGCAAAGACGGCACGCCTCCTTTGCCCCAAAGAAAGCTCCCTGACGGTTTTATGAGCGACATGCTCTAAGCCAAAAAAAGTCAGGGTCTCCCTGCCGCGGTCCACATGTTCACCCCGCAGCCGGCAGACAAGATTGAGGATTTCCTTGATCGAGGCATAGGGAGTTAAATCCGGGTGCTCTGGCAGATAGGCAATGTTTTTCCGGGCCGCGACCTCCTCTTTCCAGAGGTCAAAGCCTCCAACCGATACCCGCCCGGCATCCGGAATTTCTACTCCTGCAGCCAATTTCAAAAGAGTGCTCTTCCCGCATCCGTTAGGACCGAGCAAAAGAGTCAGTCCCGGAGCGATCTCGAAATCGGCCTGTTTCAGTATGGGTTCGTGTTGCTCGTAGGAAAAGGAAACATTCGTAAATTCGATCATTTCTGACTCCAAGACAGAGAATCGCCCTCCGCCAAATGGTGCCGCTCCAACCATCGGCTGACTTTCAAATTCCGCTCTCTATTGGTCGCCCATTTGAACAGAAGAGGACTGAGAGACAGAAAGAGAAGAGAAATCCAGGGCCAAAGACTCAGTGCCAGCGAACCCAAAATCCCGAAGACAATAATTCTTCCATAGGCCCCCGTTCGAAAATTGTAGCCTGTGCGCATTGAAAGTGAAGAATAAACCAAAAGAGCCGGAAGGCCAAGGAAAATGGGGACGATAGACCTGACTCCTAAAAGAGAGATGAATAGAAAAAGGGGTAGGACATGGAGTCCAAGAAACGCAGCATCCAGGAGGATCCTGACTCCAGACGACCAGGGCAGAGACCTGGACCATGGCCAGGGAGGTCTTCGAACCGTGAGTTCATGCGCCAAGACAGCGCAAAAAATGGATATACCGGCCGCTCCTCCTAAAAGAATGACCTTGGCTGCCAAGGAAGGGCTGGATGCGTTGTTGAGAAGGAAAATTTTGGTCAAACCGAACACAAATACGGCCGAAAGATAGGGGAAGATCAGTCTCATCCGGAGCGACCTCCATGATAAAAAGAAGACCAATCCGACACCGTTGACGGTCATCCGGCTGTATCTGTACCTTCTCTTGACAAAAAGCGGTCCTGAAATACGGTCAGTGAGCAGAACAAGCATCAGACCTAGACCGAGTAGATTCCCATGGCCTGATGCCGCCAGGAGACAGGAGAGGAAAGCTGTCGGTTTGGAGAACACGGCCTTCCGTGTTGGCAGGACGAAGAAAGCGGAGGCTAAACCAAGGACGGGCAGGCCCAATAAATAGATCGATGGATCGATACCCAAGTTGATGGATAGGAGCAAAACAAGAAAAACCAGAGCCAGGAGAACCGGGAATCCAGCAACAAAAATCGAGAGACCCGCCATTCTCCGCTGGACACGACTCGAAACGGGAAGATGCCTGATCCATCCTTCGAGCCCTAACAGTACCCGGAAAGAAATCACCCGGGAGGCAACGATGGCGATAGCGGATAAAAACAATCCTGATATCAGAACATGGCTGTCGACAAAAACGGCTTGGACCAGAACTAAAAAGAATTCCAATTTGAAGATGTACATCGAGGCAAAAGCGACGGCCAGCACAGGAGTAAGGATTTTTGCAGCCAGACGGATACCGACATTGAAGTGGAACCGGAAGATAGAAAGGCCGGTGCTTCCTCGAGGAAAATCCATATGCGGCTTATAACAGATGGCCTGGTTTTAGTCAATTTGAAGAGGGCCCCAGAACAAAAGAGCCGTAGAGATAATGGATTGGCAGAGACAGCAAACAGAAGCAATGAGGGATCAGGGGAAAAAGAGGTTGAACTCCAATGGTCCCTCGGCAACGTTCACGGTTATGCCCCGGTGGCTGATGGAAACTTCATATTCAATATCGCCAGTCGTGTCCATCAAACTCAAACCGCTGACCAGAGAACCGAAGACCGCGGATTCGATACAGCGCAAATAGATTTCTTTTGTTTCCAAAGGCCTCAGCTTCATCATGGATGCAGCGGCACGGCAAAGGGACTTTCCTTCATGATGGAAGGAAGCATTGAACATCAGATTGTTGAATTCCTGGTCAGTCAGATTGGAGACTCGAATCCTTAAAGACGGAACATAGATGTCTTGAACGCCGGCCTTTTTTTTGAGAAAACCGGATTGTTGGACATAAACATCGAAACACCTTAGAAATGCCTCTTTTTCCTCCATTATCTTGGTGTATTGCTGTTTCACTTGACGGGAATCGAGATGAATCCCGTAAATAATGATGGCGACGGGAATGAGCAAGATCATTTTCCGCAGGATGGACCACACGCCACTCCGACGTCCTTCGGTGAATTGCTTGTACATTTTCGCTTCTCAGTAAAGAAATTATGACAGACAAGCCTCGAACGTGTCGAAGAATCAGGCGGTCGAAACCGGATTCCAAGATGCTGATGACTTGGCACAAAATGATTATCTGG
>CBFDBS010000297.1:0-3282 GCA_965603105.1 uncultured bacterium | reverse complement strand
GACATCTTAATACGCCCTGGATGGGTTTATCGTTTACTCTTTTGATACAGGTTAACGGCGTTGATGTGTTCGCGGATGGAGCGGCTGAAATGGTGACTTCCGTCGTTTTTGGAGACGAAATAAAGGTAGTCATTGTCTGCTGGAAAAAGCGAGGCGGCGATGGCCTCCCGTCCGGGATTGGCGATAGGGCCCGGTGGCAGTCCTCTGTAAAGGTAGGTGTTATAAGGAGAATCCAGCTTCAGATCATTGGTGCGCAGCCGGTCCTTGAACTGCCCCTCCTGCTTGAGGGCATAGATAATCGTTGGATCGCAGTCCAGTTTCATGTCGATTCGGAGACGGTTGTGAAAAACGGAGGAGACAAGGACCCTTTCTTCGGAAAGCGATGTCTCCTTTTCAATGAGCGAGGCGAGGATGACGACCTCTCTGACGCTCATGCCCAGGTGTTCCGCTCTGCTCTTCCACTCGTCTGTGAATACGTTTTTGAATTGGGCCACCATGGCCGCTATAATCGTCTCGGCAAAAACATCCTTGGGGAAGTGGTATGTTTCCGGAAATAGGTATCCCTCCAAATCCTTTGCCTGTGGATCGAGTTTTAGGATGGGATTCGGATCGGCCGAAACTTGGAGGAAAGCCTGCCTTTCGGTCAGGTCAAGGGATTCCAGAAGATCGGCCGTTTCCATCCGGGTCAGACCTTCGGGGACGGTCAGAGGATAGAGGTGGGCCTTGCCTTCGGTGAAAATCCGTAAAAGTTGATTGATCGAGAGGGGCAGAGATAGGGAAAACTCACCGGCCTTGATGCTTCTCGGAGCGTAAAACAAGGAATGTCCCAGGAGAAAGACCCATTTCTTGTGGATGATCCCCTCTTCTTCAAGGACCCGGACCAGGCTTTTGGCGCCCTGGCCGCTTTCGATTTCAAAGACGGCTGTTTGCTGGGGGGCTTTGGGAATTCTGGAAAATTCCAGGGCAAACCAGCTTGAAAAGAGGAGAAGCAGAAACAGGGCCAAAAGCAGGAACCGTTGCAGGAATCTCCTCATTCCAAAAGTCTGCCTCTCTTGCTCTCCAGATAGCTGGAGAGGATAATGACGGCCGCGATTTGGTCTTCGAGAACCTTCTTGGATTTTCTCTTGATTTTTTGCCTGCTGAGAATACCGATGGCCTGTCTGGTCGTCAGCCGTTCATCCCAGTAGATGATGGGAACCTTCAGAAATTTCTTCAGCCATTGGGCAAAAGATTTGGTCTTCTCCACACGCGGCCCGGATGTCCCGTCCATCCTCAATGGAAGACCGAGGACAATCTCTTCGATTTCATACTCGGAAACGATCTTTTTGAAATATTCTTTATCCTCATTTTTGCCCCGGATCCGGTAGTTGTCCAGAATCTGGGCCGTGATCTGGAGAGGGTCGCTGACCGCCAGCCCTATTTTACTGTCCCCGTAGTCAATACCCAGAATCCTCATGGGCAAAAACCTTCAGTGTTTCTTTTTTTGCGCTTGAATTTTTCGAATCCCAAGCAGATCAGCCTGTCCAGGAGTTCGGGAAAGGGAAGACCGCTGACTTCCCAGAGTTTGGGGTACATGCTGATTTCGGTGAATCCCGGAATGGTGTTGATTTCGTTGACATAGATGGCGTTTGTTCTCTGTTGGAGAAAAAAATCGACGCGGGCCATCCCGGAACAGCTAATGGCCCGGAAAGCTTCGACCGCGATGCGCTGAATGTCTTTGACAATTTCCGGGGGAAGTTCGGCCGGGATGCCGAAGGAGGTCCTGCCTTCGATGTACTTATCCCTGTAGTCATAGAATTCTCGATGGGGGATGACTTCCCCCGGAAGCGAGGTCTGAGGGCTGGCGTTTCCCAAAACGCAACATTCGATTTCCCTGCCCTGGATGCCTTCTTCGACTAGGACTTTTTCGTCGAAGTGGAAGGCCCTGTCCACGGCGTTCCCCGTTTTTTCGAAGGCTTTGACTTTGGTGATGCCCACACTCGAACCGAGGTTTGAGGGTTTGACGAAGAACGGAAGAGAGAAGGTTTCCCTGAGTTTTGTCAAAGTGGCTTTGCGGTTTGTCCGCCAGGCCTCCTCAAGGATCACGTCGTATTCGGCTACAGGAAGGCCTCTGGCTTCGAAAAGTCTTTTGGCAATGGCTTTGTCCATCCCGGTGGAGGAAGCCAGGACGGCGGCTCCCACGTAAGGAACTCCTGCCATTTCGAGCAGTCCCTGGATGGTTCCGTCTTCGCCGAAAGGGCCGTGGAGGACAGGGAAGTAAATGTCGGATTCCATGAATGGAGTTGGGCCGCTTTTGGCCCAGGGAAGAAAGGAATGGAACTGCCCTCGGTTGAGTTCTTCAGCAGGCTGGAGAGGGGATTCGACGGCCTTCCAATCGCCTGTCCTGTTGATGTAGATGGAGCTTGTTTTATATTTGTGGCTATCGAGGTTTTTAAAGATGGACGCCGCAGAAATCAAAGAGATTTCGTGCTCGGCGGAACGGCCACCGAAGAGGAGAGCCACTTTTGTCTTTCCACTCATTTTTCCATCATGGAATATTCTAAAGGAATGATCCGTTGATGTCCACTGCGCCGTGCCGCCCCTTCAATAGGTCTACATCACGGATTTGGAAAAACAATGAGGGTCATTGAGGTCAGGGGGAAAGATTCCTTTTCTCTTTTTCGGCGGTTTTGAGCATCAGGGCAATGGTCGAAGAGATGCGGACCGCCTTGTCTTCCAGGTCCAGGAAATCTCCCTCCGCCAGATGACCCACTTCTCTCGAAATAAAGAGCTGAGTGCGAAGCTTGGCTGTCGAAGCTCTGGCCAGGCGAAGAAAACGGATGAGTTCGGCGGGCGAGCCTCGCTCTTTTCCATCGGCTATGTTGGAGGCAATAGCCAGCGACGATTTTCTCAGCAGGTCTCTGAGCACAAAATCTCTGCTCAGGTTCCCGTTCATCGAAACATGGTAGACTTCCACCGCCAGATTCCTGGCCTGCTGCCAACAATCCAGTTTCTCAAATTCGGCCTGTTTAGTCATTCTTTCTCTCCTCTACAGTGATAGACGGAAGTCACGGTCAAAATTCTCATCTATTGACAGTTTTTCGGCATTTTGGTAGTTTAAACCCGTAGCCGGAGCGGGCGTAGTTCAGTGGTAGAACGTCTGCTTGCCAAGCAGAAGGTCGAGGGTCCGAATCCCTTCGCCCGCTCCAAAATTTCCCGCATCTGAGGGCGCGGTACCCAAGTGGCTAAGGGAGAGGTCTGCAAAACCTCGATTCGTCGGTTCGAATCCGACCCGCGCCTCCA
>CBFDBS010000296.1:0-3333 GCA_965603105.1 uncultured bacterium | reverse complement strand
GTAGTTGCCGCCCGACGGATAGCCGTCATCCCAATATTGAAAATTAGCGATGGTCTTATTCTCGATTATCTGCATTCGATTGGAGATAAAATCATTGTGATAGATTCTGTGGCCGCCGACGCCGCTCCACTCGAGTCCTAAACTTATCCCCATTTTATTGTCAAAAATAGTGTTATTTTTAATTGTATTGCGGCTGGAGATGTAATGGAGGGTTATTCCTGTTCCATTCGAAAAAATGATATTCCCCGTCGCGGTGGAGTCATAGCAGGAGTCGAGGCCGATTCCTCCGGTATTATGGTGAGTGCTGTTTCCTTCGATGAGAAGATACCAGCTCCATCCGGTGTAGAGACCAGTATGATTTTGGAAAATCTCGCAGTTGCGGATGACACTTCTTGTGAACTGATGGGCCGACAGCCCGCACCCGCCGTTGTGGGAAAGGATACAGTTTTCGATTTGATGGTAACCGCCGCTCTTCCTGGAAAAGATCCCATGGCCCGTATTCCCGGTGACGATCAAGTCCTTGAGCGTGATGTGATGGATGG
The DNA here is from genome assembly GCA_965603105.1 of uncultured bacterium. Lineage (GTDB taxonomy): Bacteria > Acidobacteriota > Aminicenantia > Aminicenantales > Aminicenantaceae > CBFDBS01. The sequence goes on along the minus strand of CBFDBS010000296.1, from coordinate 2,791 downwards.
GCAGGCTGGTCTTGATTACAATACCGTTGTTGCCGTTTCTGACAGTCAAACCGCTCATCGAAACTTCGCTGGCTGTGATGGCAACGACGTCTCCGTTTGCGCCTCCGTCGATGATGGTGGTTTCCCGGTTTTCTCCCTGCAGAGTCAATGGCTTGCCGATAAAGATGTTCTCGGTATAAACGCCTTTTCGGACAGAGACTGTATCCCCCTGTTCTGCCGCCGCAACGGCATCCTGGATCGTTGGATAGTCGTCGGGAACGGTCAGGATTTTCCCGGCCTTTGGTTGTAAATGATCCAGCGCCCACAATCCGTTCTCTTGACGGCCGGTGTTCGACGCTGTGGGCTGGTCCGTTTTTTTCAGGTAGTAGAATGTTCCTCTGTCCGAAAAACCCGCGGGATCGATGGGGCCGGTATCGGCTTTGACCAGTCTATTCGACGGCATTGAAGTCCCTTCCCCTGCGGGAATAATCCAGACGTCCGTTTGGCCAGCCCGGCTGGTGAGGCAGAAGAGGCTTTGTCCATCGGCAGTCCAGCCCAGCGGCAGGTCGTCTCCCGGCCGGACCACCAGAGGAATCTCCCTTTTGTCTTCGATCCGGTAAAGAAAAATATCATGCTCCGGGCTTGTCTCCTCTTCAAGAAGGCTGTATGCCAGAAAGCGGCCGTCCGGAGAAAGTTTCAGGTGATCGGGCCATTGGCTGCCCATTTCTTTTATGAGGCGGGCCGTTCCGTCGGGGACCGAGAGAAAGACGATCCGAGTTTTCAGATCGGAACCGGTCAGGCTGGCCAGGATCTGACCGGAATCCGCTGTCCAGGCGGCGGGCTGGATGGCGATGATTCCTTCTTCACTGAAGAGAACTGTGTGTTTCCCCCCTTCGACTTCCACAACCCGCAGTTCGCTTCTTCGATTCCCGCCCTTCCAGCCGAAGGCGATCCGCCGGCCGTCGGGGGAAAATTTCGGGCTTTCCGCAAATTCAGCAAATGTTTCTTTTGAGGCGAAATCGGTCAGGCTGCGAGTTTTGCCACTGGCGATTTCATAGAGTAACAGATCGCCGGTTTCCAGATCGACAGAGGAGAAATAGCGGCCGTCAGCGGAAACATCGCCCCCTGCGCAGGCCTTTGCCGCCTTCCAGATCAGGCGTTCGATTTGTTCTCCGGACTCCTGAGCAGCCGGCCTTTGGGGCGGAGACAGGGAAGCCAGTTCGGCCTTGGCGGCTCTGACGACATCCGTCTGCTCGGGGAAGTCAGTGATCACTTTCCGGAAAGCCGAAAAAGCTTCCTCTGAGCCCATTCTTTTATAACTGAGGCCGATGAAAAATTGAGATCTGGCGGCATATTCTCTGTCGTAGGGGTGCCTGTTGACTATCTCCTGAAAGACAGGAATTGCAAACTGCGGATCCGGCCAATTCTCCATCATATGGATGCCTCTCTCGAAAAGGATCCTGTAATACACATCGGCCAAACAGGTGACGGCGAGCGACAGGACAGCCGCAGCTGTCATAAAGATGATGGATTTCCGAATTTTCATGTTCTAATAAAATTTCATCCGCCAATAAAGCGGTATCCTTCTCCATAGACCGAAAAAATATACTTCGTTTTTGAGGGATGGCCCTCGAGCTTCTTTCTCAATTTCAGGATGTGATTGTCGATGGTCCGGGTGGAGGGGTATTTCTCGAATCCCCAAACCTTGTTCAAAAGAGCCTCCCTGGTGACAACTTCTCCTTTGTGGGTGATCAGGAATTTCAGGATTTTCACTTCGAGAGAGGTGAGTTGAAACGTCTTTTTCTTCCGCCTGACCTTGTAATGAATGAAGTCGATCTCGACGTCATCGAAGCGGTAAATCGAGGGGATTGTGTTCTCCTCCCTGGTTTCCCTTCTGAGATGGGCTTTGATTCTGGCCATAAGCTCCCTGACGCTGAAGGGTTTGGTGATGTAGTCGTCGGCCCCGATTTCCAGCCCGACCACTTTATCGACCTCATCCCCTTTGGCCGTCAGCATAAAAATGGGAACAGAGATATTCTTTCCGCGCAGTTCCCGGCAGACTTCCAGTCCGTCTTTTTTGGGGAGCATGATGTCGAGGAGAATCAAATCCGGCGCTTCCTTCAGGGCTTTATTCAAACCTTCCTGTCCGTCGAGCGCCCAGATGACGTCATATCCCGCGGAAACCAGATTCAATTTCAAACCCTCGATCAGCTCTTTTTCGTCCTCGACGATCAAAATCTTCTTTTTCATTTCTTATCCTTTTCGAGTCCGGAGAGGGGGAGCACGACCGAAAAAAGACTCCCTTTCCCTTCCCGGCTCTCCACTTCGACCCTCCCGTCATGTGCCTCGGCGATGTGCTTGACGATGGTCAGCCCCAGACCGCTTCCAGTGGAACCGGGTGCAACACGGTTCTGAGCGCGATAGAAGCGCTGAAAAATTTTGTCGGTCTCTTTGGGCGAAATTCCAATGCCCTTGTCTTCGACCTGAAGAACGGTGTCGTTGCCTTGCCGGAACAGTCGGACAGACACTTCTTTGGAATCCGGTGAGAATTTCATGGAGTTGCTCAAAAGATTGATCAGGACGCTGGCCATGGCCTCTCTGTCAAAATCAATCGGAGGAAGGCTGCTATCGATTTCTTTACGGACGGTGAATCCCTTTTTCTCCAGATGGGGGAGGTAAAGTTCCAGCGTCTCTTCGATCAAATCGGCGAGCCGGCCTGACTTGAGGTTGAACTCTTTTTTTCCCAATTCGATCCGTGAAAAATCGAGAACGTTATTGATCATGTAGGACAGGCGCTCGCTTTCTCTGGTGA
>CBFDBS010000295.1:0-3348 GCA_965603105.1 uncultured bacterium | reverse complement strand
GATCACGCTCGTATGTATCCGGCCGTCGAAGTCATCCCAATTACAGAAACAAGATCCATGGTTCTGCGTATTAAGACATAAATAAAGAAAATCTGGGACTGTCCCAAATTTATTAAGGAGAAGACAGATGATCAGAAACTACCTGAAAACCGCTCTGAGGAATCTTGCCCGCCACAAGGGATACTCCCTGATCAATATCGCCGGGTTCGCCATCGGGATCGCCTGCTGCATCTTTATTTTTCTCTGGGTGCAGGATGAACTGAGCTACGACCGCTTTCATGAGAAGGTCGATGATCTCTACCGGGTGGTCGAACACCAGATTCAAACGGACGGATCTGTCTTCCCCATCGCCCGCACTCAGTACCCCGTGGGTCAGGCTTTTGTCGATGACTTTCCGGAAATCATCAATTCTACCCATTACACGCCCTCTTCAAGATCCCTTGTCACGCCCGGCGAAAAAAGCTTCTACGAAGGCGGACTGGCCTTCGTCGATCCCTCCTTTTTCGAGATGTTCAGCTTTCCCCTCGTTCAAGGCGATTCCCGAACGGCCCTTTCCGACCGGGAATCCATCCTCATCTCCGAAGAGATGGCCGCCAAATATTTCGAAGGCGAAAATCCCATCGGCCAAATCCTGATCCTAGAAAAATCACTGGACCTTAAAGTCACAGGCGTGTTCAGAAATACCCCCGCCAATTCCCACCTCCAGTTCGGCTTCCTGGGAAATTTCGAAAAGTTTCTCGATCTGACAGGGTACTCCCGAACCTGGAACAGCAACAACTATTACACCTATATTCAACTGGCCGAAAACACCGATTATATTGCCGTCAACGAAAAGATCTACAATTACATGCAAAAAATCGAGCCCGAGAGCACATTGATAAAATATCTACTTCAACCCGTTAAAGACATCCACCTCCGCTCCTACTTCCAGATCGACCTGGGCGGAGTTAGCGCCAAGACCGCAAAATACGTCTACCTGTTCTCCATCATCGCCGTCATCGTTCTCCTCATTGCCTGCGTCAACTTCATCAACCTGACTACGGCCCGCTCCTCCGGCCGTTCCCTCGAAATAGGAATCAGAAAGGTCGTCGGCGCCCACAGGACAAGCCTCATCCGGCAGTTCTTGGGCGAATCGCTGCTTCTCTCCGGAATCGCCCTCGTTTTAGCCATCGGTCTCGTCCTGCTCCTGCTCCCTGCCTTCAATTCCCTGTCCGGAAAGTCACTGTCTCTAGCCACCCTGAATCTTCCCGCACTTTTGTCCGGTTTCCTGGTTTTGTTTCTCGTCACCGGCTTTCTCGCAGGCAGTTACCCGGCCTTTCTTCTTTCCGCCATCCAGCCCGTCAGCGCCATCAAAGGCACTTTCAAAGCAGGTTCCGGAAAATCCTCCTTCCGCAAAGTCCTGGTCACCCTCCAGTTTTCCCTGTCCATCGCCCTGGTTATCGGGACTTTCGTCGTCTACCGCCAGCTCGATTACGTTCAAAACAGGGACCTGGGCTATCAAAAAGACCACATCATCTACCTGAGGGAAAGGGACCCATTCTGGCAGAAGTACGCCGCGTTCAAGGAGGAACTCCTTCAACATCCGAACATCACCGGCGTGACCGCCTCCTCGGATGTTCCCACCTACACCGTCCACTCCACGACCGGAGTCGACTGGGACGGAAAGCCGCCTGAAGACCGGGTCCTCTTCACACAGTTCGTCGTCGACTACGACTACTTCGAAACCCTCGATTTGGAGATTGTCCAGGGAAGGTCTTTTTCGAAAGAGTTCTCGACCGATGCCAAGGAAGGCTACATCCTCAACGAGACGGCCGCCAGACTGACCGGCTATGAGAATCCCATCGGCAAATCCTTCGCACTCTGGGGAACGCAAGGGAAAATAATCGGCGTCGTCAAGAACTATCACTTCAAATCCCTGCACACGGACATCGAACCTCTTGTCCATTATATGTGGAGAACCAACAACTACGCCTTCATCAAGATCGAATCCGGCCAGACGGCCGGCACCTTGAAAACGATCGAGAAGGTCTACGAGAAACACAATCCTGGATACCCCTTCCAGTTTTTCTTTCTCGACGAAGAGCTCAACCGGCTCTACCTCAGTGACAAGCGGACAGGGAGAGTCTTTCGGTCCTTCACGTTCCTGGCTCTTTTCATCTCCTGTCTTGGACTGTTCGGACTGGCCTCCTATATGGCCGCCCAGAGGACAAAAGAGATCGGTATCCGCAAGATTCTGGGCGCTTCGGTCTCGGGCATTTTTCTCCTGCTGCTGAAAGAGTTCGCCAAGTGGGTCATTGTCGCCAACGCTGTGGCCTGGCCAATGGCTTATTTGGTCATGAACCGCTGGCTGCAGAGCTTTGCCTATAGGACGGATATCGCCTTGTGGATCTTCGCCGTTTCCGGGATTTGCGGTTTTGTCGTCGCCGTAGCCACCGTCAGCTACCAGTCCCTCAAAGCCTCCATCTCCAATCCCGTCGACTCTCTGCGCTACGAATAGAATAAAATTGGGGACAGGCCCCGATTTATCACTGGGACTGTCCTGAACAGGGACTGTCCCCTTTTCTTGTGAAAAATCGGGGCCTGTCCCCAATTTGCAGTGGGGCTGAGAATGAATGCTTCAGTCTACGTCTATAAGTGTGTGGCACTCTATGACAAAACGTGTGATCTTTAATTGTTGACTCCAAGGCACGATCATGTAATCATATAGACGATTATGATGTAATGATTACAGGAGTCGGCCATGGTGCGAACTCAAATCCAATTGACAGAAGAGCAGATGAAAAAACTCCGTGAGATTTCCAGTGCGAGGCAGGAATCCATCGCCTCGTTGATACGGAGAGCGGTCGATCAATTCACGCTAACAGGGAAGCCGGGGAGATCCACCCTCTATCGTCAGGCCAGGTCAGTTGCCGGCAAGTTCAAATCGGACCGGACGGATGTGGCTGTCCAGCACGACCGCTACCTTGAAGAGGAATATGATCGATGAGAATTTTTGCCGACACCTCCGGGATATATGCTTTGCTTGTTTCCAATGACAGGATGCACAAGAAGGCTGTAAAGCAGTTTGACCTCTTTTCCGAGGCAGGCGCCCAGCTCATCACCAGCTCTTTTGTTCTGGTCGAGACCACAGCTTTGCTCCAGCGACGCGTCGGCATAGAATCGCTCCATGACTTCCAAACGAAAGTCTTCCCCCTGTTCGACGTCGTGTGGGCCGACTTGGAATGGTACCAAAAGGCTATCCAGAGATTGATCATCATTGGAGATAAGCAAGTCAGCCTTGTCGACTGTCTGAGTTTTGAGATCATGGAGGCGCTCGAAATCAAGACAGCCTTCTCTTTCGATACACAT
>CBFDBS010000294.1:0-3380 GCA_965603105.1 uncultured bacterium | reverse complement strand
ATCAGGTCGATGTGCAGACGGGTAAGGGCGACGAAGCCGACGGCCATGATGACCAGGGTCAGCATGACCGTAAAAACAGGGCGCTGGATCGAAAAATCGGAGAGTTTCAAAGCTGTCCTCCTGCGGGTTTTTTGCCCGGTTTGGCGGATTTTTCAGAAGTTTCCGCTTTCGCTTTTTTCAAGTCGGCTTCGGACTGCGGAAGAAGGATTCCCGCTCCGTCTTCCAGAAGGTGATGGCCTAAAGTAACGACAAATCCCGAAAAAGGATCGGGATCGAGGATTTCGGCTATCTCGCCTTCGATGATACCCACCCGAACCGGAACGAAATCGGCTTTCATATTCTCCAGATCGACCAAAAAGACGCCCTGCTGGGCAGCCCTGTTGACCAGAGCGCTGTAGGGAACGACAGTCGTCTCATCTTTGGAGGCGAATTCGATTTGGGCGTTGATAAACATCCCCGGTTTGAGCTTCGCTCCTGGATTTTCTATCTCGACCTCGACTCGCGCCTGGCGGGAGGTCTCCTTGAGCAGCGGGGCAATCCTGACAATCCGTCCGGCAAATGTTTCATCCGGAAAAGCGGTACTGGAGATGGCGACCTTCTGATCGACTCCGAGACGGAAATAATCCTTGTCGGTGACATGGATAATGGCTGTGACCGGCTGGAGTTCGATGATGGACAGAATCGGTGTATTGGGCGACAGCATCGCACCTTCATAAACGAATCTCTCGCCGACATATCTTGTGTCGCTTCCGCTTTCCCAAGAGGCTTTGATCCGGGTGTAAGACAGCCGGGTCCGGGAAGTCTCCAGGGCCGCCTCCCTATTGGCCAATTGGGCCTCGGCGACCTTGTGCCGGGATTCCTGAGCATCATACTGGGCCCGGGCCGCGTCGAGCTGGGAATCCGACTGGATGCCCTTCTCATGGAGGGTGACGGCCCGATCCAGATCCCTTTTGGCAATGACCAGTGAACTCTTGGCCTCTTCGAGGTTGGCTCGAGTGACACTGAGGTCTGCTTCTGCCTGGATGAGCTGCTGCTGGTACTCCTCATCTTCGAGGACGGCCACGAGCTGGCCGCGGCGGACGGTGTCGCCGATATCGATCAATAGCTGCTCCAGTTTCCCGGAAATCTTAGGAACGACGGTGAATTGGGCTTTAGGGATGAGGGTTCCTGAAAACTGGCCTATATCCCTTATGGGACTCCTCTGCACCGGGGCGATTTCAACGGCCACGGCCATCGCCCGCATCCCTCTGCCGGCAACGCCTGGAAAGGCCTTTTTAATAATTTTCAAGCCAAGGAAACCCACGATCACGACCACGATGGCCGTGACAACCAGCGTTTGTGTGCTCAGTTTTTTTGTTCTTTTTTCATTTCCCATTATTCAATCCTTTTTTTTGTCATACACTCTTATTTTTAGACGGATAAAGCGCCTGTTTCTTTCTTTATTTCAGCAGAATGGATCAATTTATTCATTGACTGATACCGATATCCTGCGCATCGAAGCCCGTCCCCTGGACGCGGTAAAGATTGGCCAGCGATAAATTGTAATCGACAACGGCCCGCAGCTCCATGATCTGGGCATTGGCCAGATCCCTCTGGTACTGAAGAAGGAAGTAGTTAGTGCTCAAGCCGACCCTGAATTTTTCCTCCTCGGCCTCCAGTTTTCTCTGGGCCAGTTCCCGGGCGGCTGAATAGGCTTCCACTCGCAGATAGTTGGTCTGGACGGCCCGGACGGCTGTTTTCACTTCCAGGAAAATCTGCTGTTCCTGGTCTCTGAGTCTCAAATCGGTCTGTTCGAGGCTGAGCCTGGCCTGGGCAAGCGACGCCCGGGAGAGAAAACTGCTGATAGGGTAGGAAAGGGTGAGGGCGACAGACCAGTTTTTGTATTTGAAACCGAAGGAATCTTTGAGGGCGTCGGCTCCCCCGCCCGGGATGATCCCCACGATATTTCCGGTCAAGGCATTCCCGCCCTCGTAGAGGATTTGATCTCCGGACACCCCTGGACTCCAGTAGGCCGCCTCGAGGCTTAGATCGGGATAGAGCTGATTTTTGGCATAGCGAAGGTTGAATTCTCTGGTCTTTTTATCGATCCGTGTGGTTTGAAGGTCGGGCCTGTTGTCCATGGCCAGACTGAGCGACTGCTCGAGGCTGAGTGTATCTCTGATAACGGAAGGACTGTCCGTGGGGACGATCCTGACAAAATCGGCGTTTGGGTCATCCGCTTCGAGATTGATGATCGCCTTCAGGAGATCTTCGCTGTTTTTGACCATCGCCTCGGCCTCTAAAATATCCGCCTCTCTTGTGGCCACATCGGCCTGGGCGGTGAGGATTTCGATTGGAGGAAGGGTGCCGGCATCGATTTCGGCCCTGTTTTTTTCCAGCAGTTCCTGGGCGAGTTTTAAAGACTGCTGGCGCACCTTCAAGTTTTCTAAACTGTAGAAAAGATTCCAGTAGGCGTTTTTAGCCCGATAGATTGTCTCCTCCAGAGCGCGGCGGAAATTTTCATCGGAGATGTCGCTGTTGTTTCGGGCCAGGATGATCTCCCGGTTGGTCATTTTAAAGCCGAAATCTTTGAGCAGAGGTTGACTGAAAGTCAAGCGGAGAGTGGAGCCATAGCGGGGATTGATGGTCTGGAATCTGCGGCTCGTGTCGGTCTTGTATCCGTTGAGGCTGAGCGCCAAAGTGCCGCCGGTGGGCAAAATCTGGGAAAGCTGGGTGGAATAATTGTCTGAAAGTGTAGAAACTTTATCGGAAGAATCGAGAAAGGAGAAGGAGGCTGAATTCGAATCCTGCTTGCTGTAGTTCATGGCAAAGAGAGGCAAGAATTTTTCATTGGCCAGAGACACCGAGATACCGGCGATTTGAGGCGTGATTTTTTCGACCGCCAGCCCCAGGTTTTTCTCAACTGTCTTCAGGATACAATCCTGGAGAGAAAGGGAAAGAGTCTCCTCTGTCTGTCCGTACAAAACCGGCGAGAACAGAAAGACAAAAAGGATCAATAGTCCTCTGATGTTGCGGTGCATTTTTTCCTCCTTCTTACGGGATAATTGACAATTTCTATTGTTTAAATAAGGAATGATATCTCAAATGCGTGTCAGGTGCGAGATATACTTCATAAAATGAAACATTTCAAATCCGGAATTTGAGTACGTAAATTAAGACGTTTTTGAATGGAATTTCTTCCACAACTTTCCAAAAAAGATTTTTTTCCAAAGATTGCTTCCCTAGCGGCCCAATCGGCAGGCCTGAAATGAGAAGCTTTTCTTGACATCGGGAGAGGAAAATTTTAGATTTTCTTCATCAGGACTGACATGGGTGAAAGTCTAACTATTCAGGAGGGACATCATTAATAACTTCAAATTCAAACTATCCGAAATGACACC
>CBFDBS010000293.1:0-3383 GCA_965603105.1 uncultured bacterium | reverse complement strand
TTATAAAGAAGGTTGATTACAGGGTCGGCCAAATTTATGAATAGGTCAGGCTAAACAAATCATTGAAAAAATCGGGAGGGAAACAATGAGACTTGCCGTTAATGTGGACCATTTTGCAACCATTAGAGAAGCCCGGAAAAGTAACGAGCCGGAACCCATTCTTGCCGCTCTGCTGGCAGAAGTGGCCGGTGCGGATGGAATCGTCTGCCATATTCGCAGCGACAGGCGTCACATCAAGGAACGCGATCTGCGTCTTTTGAAGGATTCCCTAAAAACCAAACTCAATATTGAAATGGCGGCCACAGAAGAAATGAAGGCCATTGCCTTGGACATCAAACCCGAGGTCGTCTCCCTCGTTCCTGAGCGTCCCGAAGAGCTGACGACAGAGGGGGGACTGGATGTTTCAGCCAATGAAACACATCTCGCCGCCCATATACAGGCACTCAAACACGCGGGCATCCGGGTCAGCATATTCGTCGATCCTGATGTCCATCAGATCGATGCCTGTCACAGGGTGGGATTGGACCTGATCGAGATCAACACGGGCAAATATGCCGACCTCAAACCTGGAGAAGAAAGAGAAGAAGCGCTGGAGGAAGTATCGCAAGCGGCCGCCCACGCCAGCCCACTCGGAATGGAAGTCCATGCCGGCCACGGTTTGGATTATAAGAATGTGCAGCCGGTCGCAGCCATTCCGGAAATCACGGAGTTTTCCATCGGATTCGCTATTGTCGCCCGCGCGGCCATCGTCGGTGTCGACCTTGCTGTCCGGGAGATGATCTCTCTTATCGTGTAAAGAAGGAGGATCGGGTGGAAGTAAGAATAAACATCGAACGGCTGAAAAATAACATCACCGCCCTCTCTGAATTCGGACGGGACCCGGGAGGAGGGATAAGCCGTCCTTCTTTCAGTAAACCGGACCTGGAGGCGAGGGAGTGGCTCAAGGAACTTTTGAGAGAGGCGGATCTTGAGGTCCGCCAGGACGGCGCAGGCAACATTTTCGGCAGGTTGGAGGGAAAAGGCAAAACGGTTATGGCCGGTTCCCACATCGATTCCGTCATCAACGGCGGCAAGTTCGACGGACCTGCCGGAGTCCTTGCAGCGCTGGAATGCCTGAGGCGCATTAAAGAGGAAGGCATCCCGGTGGTCAAACCGCTGGAGGTGGCTTCATTTACCGATGAGGAAGGCAACCTCGTCGGAGATTTTCTTGGCAGCAGAGCCTTTATCGGAGTGCTGGACAGGAAGCTCCTTGAAAAAGGAATCACACCCTTCGGCATTCCCTTTTCGGAAATTCTTCAAGGAACGGAGTTTACGGTGGATTCCATCCTCAAGGCCCACATGCAGCGGCCCGAGCTTGAGGCTTTTCTCGAAATCCACATCGAACAGGGACCGGTCCTGGAGGCTGAAGACATCTCAATCGGCATCGTCGACCGGATCGCAGGCAAAAACGACTGGATGTGCATTTTTCTGGGGAAAGCCGGACACGCAGGGACGACCCCCTTTGAGCTCCGCCATGATGCCCTGCTGGGGCTTTCGGATTTCACCCTCAAAGCGACCCGGCACGTGGCCACCCAGCACTACGGCAGCATGGTCACCGTCGGACGGGTCCACGTCCATCCCGGCACCTACAGCGTCATACCGGGCCGGGTGGACTTCTCCCTGGACTTCCGAAGCACTTCTAAGGAAATCCTGGAGATTCTGGAAATGGACCTGCAGGGAATAGCTCATGACGTGGCGGCCACGCGAGGATTAGAGTTCACCTTCCAACTGGTGGACAAGACAGAGCCGGTTCCTGTGCCCGAGAGGATGACGGATCTTCTCAAAGAAGAATGCGAAAAATTAGGATTCCCCTCGATGATCCTCCCCAGCGGAGCCGGGCATGATGCACAAATTCTGGCCGAGGTGACCGATTCGGGCATGATCTTTATTCCCTGTGAAGACGGGAACAGCCACTCACCGGATGAAAACATCCAGTGGGATGACCTGGAAAAGGCCGCCAACCTCCTGCTCCACTCTTTGATTCGATTAGCCCAGTAATCTTGTTGGTTCTATTCCATTTAGTGTGGGAAAATACTAGGAATGGATGCAGCGACATTGAAGATTTAGCCTTCGGAATTGGCTCTTCGAGGGAATCCAACGAGACGGCGAGTATGTTTGAGCCTTGTGTGGATTAAAGGAAGTGAGACTGAGGAACACAAGATTATTTCTTCCTGCAAGAACTTAGAGGCGAGTTACGCAGCCGCCACCTTTTTAGGGGGAAAAAACCTGCAGCCTAATTGGATGGGTGGTGTGGCGGCGTTAAAAATCTTCAGTAAGCGAAGCCATTTCTGGTATGGCACCCACACATTAGAGAAGAGAACTACCTGATTTATTCATCCAAAAGAGATTTTTCCGGGCGGATACTTCTGTCCTTTTTTTTCTGGCCGTGTTTTTTTTTGTCGTCCAGCATCTTCATCTTGGCTCGCTTGGAACGCTTCCTCTTCTGGCGCCTTATCTTTTCTATACGCTTCTGTTCCTCGCTCTCTTTGCCGCGGATTGCGGTTTCAATTTTTTCGACAAGAATCCGCCGGGCCAGGAACCGGTTGAGGGCCTGCGTTCTTTCCTGCTGGCATTTGACTTCGATTCTGGTGGGCAGATGCTTCAGATAAACGCAGGTGGCGACTTTATTGACATTCTGGCCGCCCCGGCCCCCTGAGCGGATGAATTTCTCTTCGATATCCTTTTCATGAATGCCCAGCTCCTCCATTTTTTGGCGCAGTGCTTCATCCTTTTTCTTACTGACAGACGGCTGGCTCATCGGTTTTTCCTCAATATTGAGATACACCTTTATTATATGACAGGATTCTCTCCTTGACAAAGAGCGCATCCGTTTATCCCATTTCCCAGGTACTCGAAAGGTCAAAAACGGGAAACTCTTCTATTATTGACTGGCTATTCCAAATCATATAAACTCTTTTCTCCCTCACTAAAAAAATAACAAAGGAAAATTGAAATGAAGAAAAAAACACGACGTTATTGTGGATTGATTTCGCTTGTTCTTCTCTTCTCTCTCATCTCGACGATGCCGGCCCTGGGACAAGAGAAATTTCAGACGGTGGCCGAATCCAGTCAATTCAAGGCCACATCAAAATATGCTGACGTTATGGACTTTATAAAAAAGCTGCAGGGCAAAAGCCGACTGGTCCGGATGGAAACCATGTGTGTCAGCGCCGAAGGCCGGGCCGTTCCTCTTTTAATTATCGGCAATCCTCCGCCCGCTAGCCCCCTGGCTTTGATTTATGACTCGAGAGCCGTAGTCTACATCCAGGGAAACATTCATGCGGGGGAAGTGGAAGGGAAGGAAGCCACCCTGATGCTGGCCAGGGATATTCTGCTGGATGAAA
>CBFDBS010000292.1:0-3434 GCA_965603105.1 uncultured bacterium | reverse complement strand
CGATAAGGATGTTGACCTGTCTGATGATTTCTTTGATCGTCGTTTCGACGATGATTTTTCCTTTTTCTTCAGAGGCCAGGGTAGGATCTCCCCAGATACCCGTGGGACTGTAATGTCCGCTCCCCTGCGGATCCCGGGTCAATCCCTTCCTGTTGGGGCGGGCATCATAATCTTTGACAGCATCTTTTATATTCACCGTTTCGGGGGCCAAATAGAGCATCATGGATGTTTCCCCTTCATCTGCATGTGTTCCGCCTTCCTGCTGGAGAAGCCCCTGAGGCAGCATTTTATCGACTTCAAGGATATCCAGGTAGCGCATTTCGATCCCACTTTTATGCAGCTCTTCCCGGGCCTGCTTTAAAGGGGGGATTGTCGATACACCTGTGTTCAGAATATAAAATTTATCGATTCCATAGCCGTGGATGGAAAGACAGATATCAATGATCATGTCCCTCATCGTCTCCGCCCGCAGAGAAACCGATCCGGGATATTCAAGAAAAGAAGGGTAATACCCGTATTGAAGAGTGGGCAGAACGGCCACAGGGACATGCTCCATAACTCGGTTTTTCAATTCTTCGGCCATGACGTAATCATTCTTCAACAGGAGATGAGGACCATGTTCCTTTGTCCGTGCTCCAAGAGCTATCAACACGACCTCATAGGATTGGAGAGCTTTTTCCGCTTCCATCCAAGTCAGATCTTCAAGTTGGATGGAGGATTTTTCCGCCGGGATGAATCCCTGACAAATCAAGAAAAAGTACAGAAATAAAAGCAGACGATTTCTCATGGATACCTCCTTGCCTTTGAACTCATCTTGACTCGAAAACTAATCAGGCCAGATTTCAAAATCACTTTTTCCCCCATTTGAAGGGTTCCGTTTGATCGAAATCGGGCACAAGATGTTCGGATTGATCAAAAAGTTCAGGCTGGATAAACAGCATTTCAAAACCCAGCTCTTCAGCCCGAACCACCACTTGTTTATATTCTTTATCCGTCAGCTTTTTCTGTATTTCTTCCGGAGCTCTGAAACAGGGAACATACTGACTCATCAGGCTCAAACCAATCTTGGTGGAAATGTTCTTGGCCGTCCAGTCGAGGAGGGTCAATGAATCGGCCACCTGACCCGGCAGGACAAGATGCCTGATGATGAGCCCTTTTTGAGCCACTTCGTTTTTTTCGACATGAAGCATAGGCCGCTGCCGAAACATTTCTTTAACAGCTTGCCCGGCATGATCGAAATACTCTGGTGTATTGGAGAGGCTTTGAGCCAACTGCGGAGAGTGATATTTGAGATCGGGAAGATAAATGTCGACAATGCCCTCGAGATAACTCAAAGTGGAAACCTTTTCATAGGCATTCGTATTGTAGACAAGGGGAAGGAGGAGCCCCCTCTCATACGCCTTTTTCAATCCTTTTAAAATAGGAATGATCATGTGCATGGGAGAGACTAAATTGATATTCAGAGCACCCTTTCCTTGAAGCTCAAGAAGCGTTTCGGCAAATCCTTTGGCGCTGAGTTCTCTTCCTCGACAGAGCCAGCTCAGCTGGTAGTTTTGGCAGAAGAGGCATTTGAGATTGCAGCCCGTGAAAAAGACCGTTCCGGATCCGGCTGGCGATGTCTCGCTCTGATCATACTCGGGCTGACATTCCTGATAGCCGCTCAGGACGGGCTCTTCTCCAAAATGGAGGATAGCATGCGAAACAGAAACATCATTGCCGCTTCTGCAGAATCCCCTTTCTCTGCTGCTTCGGTTGACACGGCATTCATGGGGACAAAGTGTGCAATGGATTTCGTGAACTGATAAATGGAGAAGGGCCTGTTCAATACGCTGTATTTTCTCCGTGATTCGTTCCCTGGAAAAATCCATAGCCTTTACAATTCAGGATAAAGAATTCTCTTCTCTCAGTAAACAGGTGCGGTCATAAAAGGATCAGAAGAGAAATTTTATGACCAGGAAACCGCATAAAATCAGAACAAAAAATAGGATGGCCAGCAGGTTGAAGTACTTATCGATGAATTTTTTTATGGAAGGGCCGAATTTCCAGAAGAGGCCGGCAACGATGAAGAAGCGGAGCGACCGGCTGAGAGCGGAGGCGATGACGAAGAGAAGGAAGTTCATCCTGAACACCCCCGAGGCGATGGTGAAGACCTTGTAAGGGATGGGAGTGAAGCCGGCTGAAAAGACATACCAGAATCCGTAGGTGTTGAAATTGATCATCACTTTCTGAAAAAATGCTTCGGTGAAACCGGGAATATAGCTGAAGAAAAAACCGCTCACGGTTTCCCAGAGACCATATCCGATCAGATACCCCAGCATACCGCCAAGGATAGAGGCTACGGCTGTGTAAAGGGCAAATCGGAACGATTTTTTTACCGCTCCCAGGCAAAGAGCGATAAGCAGTGCGTCGGGGGGGATAGGAAAAAAGGAGCTTTCAGCCAGAGCAAGAAGAAAAAGAGCCAGAGGACCGTAAGGCGTCTCGGCCCAGTGGAGGACCCAGTCGTAGAGTTTTCTAAACAGTTTCATTTTTAGCCTTTGAAAATATGGTTTGAAGGAGTGACGATTTCATGGCTTCATAGTCAGTCTTGTCGGTCTGAAGAGGCGTGACGGTGGTGTAGCCTTTTTTGAATTGTTTGACATCGCTGTCCTGGTCTCCGATTTCCTTGGGTTGCCCCGTTCCGATCCAGTAATAGTCCCTCTTTCTGGGATCCTTTTTGACTATAATTTCGGGATTGTATCTTTTCTGTCCGAGTTTGACCAATTTGATTCCTTTTCTCGGAGGAGGAGGGATGTTGATGTTAAGGCAAACTCCAGCAGGGATTTTTCTTTTCAAAAGAATTCCAGACAACGTGCGGATAAATTCGGCGGCGTAGCCGAAATCAAATATCCCCTCCGGATTCGGCATAAGAGATACAGCCAGGGATGGGACTCCCAGGAAAGCACCTTGGATAGCACCGGCTACCGTTCCGGAGTAAGATATGTCCTGCTGTCCGAGGTTGGGGCCGTGATTGATTCCGGAGATGATCAAGTCGGGCTTTTGCAGGAGGATTTTTTGGAGGGCTAGATAGATGCAGTCGGCGGGAGTGCCGCTGGTCGCATAAATATTTGGCTTGATTGTCTGGATGCGCAAAGGGTTGTGCAGGGTCAGAGACAGGGACGTTGCGCTTCTCTCCCTATCGGGAGCGACAATGATGATTTTTGCGATATCCTGCAGGCTTAGAAAAAGTGTTTCTATCCCTTCAGAATAAAAACCGTCATCGTTGGTCAAGAGTATGGTGGATTTGGAGTCTTTTGTCTTGGCGATGGCACACCTTCATTTCCGTCGAATTCTAAAGATGTGAATTTTAACATGACTCGCTTACGATTGGAATATTATTTTAAATGGTTCTCTTCCATTTTGTGTGGCTAATCCTTTTAAAACGATCAAGAAGATTT
>CBFDBS010000291.1:0-3502 GCA_965603105.1 uncultured bacterium | reverse complement strand
CCCCTCCCTGGGAAGTCACCGGAGAAGCGTCTACCCTTTCGGTTTTTAGTCTAAACCTTTATTACAATGCGCTGGGACTGGGAATGTTTGCTCCTCACTTGAGCGGAGGAGTTTCATATTTTTCCGGTCAGGCATATGTCGAAACCCTTATTGGCTATGGAACATCTTGGTCTTTCATAATCACACCAGATATTTATGAGTACATTGATTTATTTCCGATTCCAACCTCTGTGGATGTAGAGGTCGGTTCGATCGGATTCAACTTCGGAGGAGGAGTCGATATATCCTTCGCCCGCTATTTGGCTGTAACCCTGGCTGCCCGCTATTTTTTGACGAAGAAAATCGAACAGAACTGGATACTCGGTGAAGGGCCATACGAGTCTACTCTCCAGGACGGCTGGACATTGACCCTGCCTACTGAGAGACTCGTCGAGATTGCCGAGAGTATCGACGCTTATGTTTTTAATCCCTCATTTATCAGATTCATTTTGGGTATAAAGATTATGTTCTAGCGGACCGTCCCTGCTCCTTTCTGGGAAGTGGCGTGATCAGTCGCAGATTCGGATTCTAAGTGACCATTAAAACAATCCTATGTCTGAATATCAAAAAACGATCCGCGCCAGCTCTCCCCTTCGGCTGAATGATATCGGGGGCTGGACGGACACCTGGTTTTCCGGCGAGGGAAGAGTCCTGAACATGGCCGTTTACCCCCCCGTCGAAGTGGAGATAGAGGTCTCCGGGAATGAAGAAAGGAATCCGGAACGCTCCTGCCTCCATGTCCTGGATTACGGAGAGAGTTTCCGGATCGATCCCGATGAGCCGGATTTTTCGACTCACCCTCTTCTCCAGGCGGCTCTCAATTCCATTCCTGTACCCAAAAATTTGAGACTCGATATAAGCATTCATTCTCCATTTCCCCCTGGGAGTGCCATAGGTACTTCGGCCTCGGTGTGCGTTGCACTTCTTGGAGCCCTGGCAGCACTACACGAAACCCCATACACTCGGGAAGAGATTGTCTCGCTGGCTCACCGGGCAGAAACGGAGAAATTGGGACTCCAGAGCGGAATCCAGGACCAGATCTGCGCGGCTTACGGCGGGATCTGTGATATCCGCATCCACTCCTATCCAAAGTATGAGGTGGAGAAGATCAATCTCCTGCCGGATTTGGGAGAGGAATTGAATGACAGGCTATGCCTCATTTATCTCGGAGATGCCCACAGTTCTTCGGATCTGCACAGGCAGTTGATCTCAGACCTCGAACAAAAAGACGCTCCTTTTGCCCAGATCCAAATTTTAAGACAACTGGCTGCGGAAGCGAAAGACTCATTAAAGAAGGGAGAAATTGTCGATTTTGGACGTCTGATGGTAAAAAACAATGAAGCACAGCGCCAACTCAATCCAAAATTGATTTCTCCGGAGGCCGATGCCGTAGCGGCCATAGCCAGGAAATACGGAGCCATCGGCTGGAAAGTCAACGGAGCCGGCGGAAAAGGGGGATCCATAACCATTTTGTCCAGCCGGGAGGAGACTCAAAAATCAGACATGCTCGAACAGATCAATGGCTTGGGACGGGGAATTAAGAACCTGCCTGTTCGCCTCTCTTCCCAGGGATTGACGGTGGAGAAATGAGTCTAATTGATAGGGTGGGAGTGAAAGAAACGGCATGAACAGCCCGATGAGTTCGAAACAACGGTTTTTGACGGCACTTCAAAGGAAGAGGCCTGACAGACTTCCTGTGACCACCCATCATCTTATGCCCTCTTTTCTTCAAACACACATGGAAGGAATGTCCAATCAGGAATTTTTTGACTTCTTGGGATTGGATCCCATCCTTTGGCTGTCCGCCTTGAAGCCCGACGAGTCCCGGAATGAATATCTGGATCCTCTCCGTGATAAACAGAAGGATCCGGGCATGCCGCATTTTTGCTCGGACAACTGGCAGATAAGAACCGAAAAAATCGCTCATCCCCGGAACCGGGTTTTCCGTTACAGAATATTCACACCCGAAAGAACCCTGTCTATGGTTCTTGAAAACGATGCTCATACGTCCTGGGTTTCCGAACGATTGATCAAAGCAAAGTCGGATGTGGGTATTTTTAACAGGTATGCCCCCCGTCCGGTTTGTGATGTCGACGAGGTTGTGAGTCGAGCAGGTGACTATGGAGAAAGGGGACTGGTGCGCGGCAGCGTGCCGGGCTTCGATATCTACGGCCAACCCGGCTGCTGGCAGGATGCCGCTTCTCTCTTTGGAATTGAAAATCTGATCTTGGCCGCCTTCGACGATCCTCATTGGGTGCACTCCTTTCTTCTTGTTTTGATGGACAGAAAGAAACACTTTATACGCTCTTTGTCCGGGGCTCCTTTTGACTTGATCGAGTTGGGGGGCGGGGACGGTTCTTCGACCGTCATTTCACCAAAGATATTCAATGAGTTTATCGCCCCCTATGATGCCGAGCTCATTGAAGAAGCTCATCGAGTCGGGCAGCGAATCGTCTATCACACTTGCGGTGGGATGATGCCCCTGCTGGAGGCTATTGCCGGTATGAAACCCGATGCAATGGAAACGTTCACCCCTCCCAGTTTGGGTGGAGATGTCGACTTGAAAGAAGCCAAGAGACGCATCGGCCGCCGTGTGTGTCTGATCGGAGGTTTCGATCAGTTTCGCTTTCTTAAAGGAAACACACCGGATGAGACACGGAAAGCGGTCCTGCGGTGTTTTGAGGAAGCAGGTGAAGACGGGGGATATATCCTTTCCCCGTCCGACCATTTTTTTGAGGCCGAACTCAGGCTGCTTCAGGCCTTTGCCGCTGCCGCCAGGGAATGTGTCTATTGAGAAATCCCTTCCTGAGCCAGGACGTAAGAAATTACGGCCATGGCGACAGCTCCAAGTTCAAGTTCCCGGGGATTGACGGCTGAGAGCACGTCTTTTCCCGAGTGATGTACATCGAAATACCTCTGAGAATCGGGAACCAGACTCATGAGCACAGTCCCAGACTCAGCTAGAGGAGCGATGTCCACGCCCCCTCCACCCCGGCGCAGCCAAAACATACCAAAAGACTGGAACAGATATTCCCATTTTTTTAGATTTTCAAATGTCTTCTCATCTCCGCCTATGCCAATGCCTAGAGGGAGGAAACCGCCCCGGTCGGATTCAATGGCGGCCAGATGAACCTCTCCCTTCCTGTTTGGAGCTGCGGCATAGTCGCGGCCTCCCGTCCCCCCGAACTCTTCATCCATAAACATAACAGCCCTGACCGTGCGTTTAGGCACAAGATGGAGATCCTTGAAAAGGCGTAGGGCTTCAAGGGAATGGGCACATCCGGCCGCATCGTCATGTGCACCGGGACTCAAGTCCCAGCTGTCGAGATGCCCGCCGATGAGGATGATTTCTTCGGGCTTTTCAGTTCCAGTGATCTGGCCTATGACATTGTGAGAGATCACGGGAGCGAGATTGCGGCAGCTGAGTCTGATGGAGACTTGAAGTGAAGGATCCTTTTTTAAA
>CBFDBS010000290.1:0-3509 GCA_965603105.1 uncultured bacterium | reverse complement strand
TGTAATTATAGTATTTATAATATATTAAAAAAGACTTTACAGTATAGCACAATCATTCCCTCTGTCAAGGCAATTCCAATAAAATCAAACAATACACGAACAAATCTTCAACGAGCCGAAAAAAATGGGGACAGGCCCTGATTTTTCACAAAAAAGGGGACAGTCCCTTTTCAGGACAGTCCTAGTGAAAAATCGGGGCCTGTCCCCGATTTTTTTTACTAGCGGAGGCCTTTGAGGAAGCCCCAGATAAGAAAGAGCAGGCAAAAGGAGTTGAGAAGAAACACATATTTGAGAAGAAGGGGGAGACTGACTAGTGGAATCAGAAATGTCGATACAGCCAGGGCGCCGAAAAAAGAGCCGAGAAGATCCAAACCATAGCCAAGCCCATAATTGATTTTCTTTCTTAAAAATAAAGAATTGGCGACGACAAAAAGTTTTCCTCCAAGAAATCCAAGGGTGACCAGTTGGATATGGAATAGAAGCTGGGAAGGATTTTTGCTCAGGCTCATGATTGAGAAAAGAATCAAAAGCAAAAAGCCCGATTGGATCAAAGGCAGTTGGTGATATGATCTGTTCACGTTCCGGCCGGAAGCGGCGCCCAGGAAGAGTCCGATCATAAAGGAGGAGAAAAGAAGAGCGATTTTTTGATAGAGATAACCATGAATGGTCTGGAAACTGAAAATAAGAGCGATTTCCATAGCAATGGTCGTGAATCCCAAAACCATAAGGGGAGCAAGGTAAAAGGATGTGTTGCCTTTTCTCTTTATTCCCAGTGCGCCGAGCACCAATACAAAAAGGACAAGAGGAAAATCGAGGAGCCAGAAAGGATCAAGACGAGGGAGAAAGCTGAGAATCCGGGATTCGAAGGGAAGAAACGGTTTGGCCCAGAGGATGGAATGGAGAAAATAGCTGATTGGCGTCAGATTGAGGTTGATGGCTTTGCTTCCCGCCGAGAGCGTTTCTTGAAGGTGATTGACCTTGATGGGATTGAGACGGTCAACGAGAAACTCAGGGCTGACGAACCTGTTTTGGAGATTGAGGGATCGGATTGTCCTGCTCAGTATTTCTGCGTTCAAGGGAGCGAGATGAGATGAAGCGATGAAGATGTTGGAGTTTCCGGGCACGACCGAAACATCCGCAAAGACGCTTCCTAGAGTGTGGTACAGGGAAGAGAGATAATTGAGCAGTTCATTGCTGATATAATTTTCAGCCGAAGACACTCGGAATGAAAAAATCCCATCCGCATTGAGGCTGTTTCTGGCTGTGAGAAAAAACTCTTTGGTATAGAGCCGGTTGAGCTGGGCGGTTGAGGGATCGGGGAGGTTGAGGATGATCGTGTCATATTTTTTCTGGTTTTTAGTTATGAAGGAGACGCCGTCATCATAAAACACACGGACGCGGGAGTCCCGGGCGGCGTTTTTAGCTCCTTCCGGCAAATATTCAAGAGAAAGCTTGATGATTTCAGGATCCAATTCCACATAATCGACACGAAGACGAGGATACTTGAGGATCTGTTCCAGTGCACCGCCCATCCCCCCTCCGATAAGGAGAACATCTTCGGCTTCTGGATTCTGGAGAAGGGGGAAATGAACGGATTCTTCGGCTGAGGCCGGATCCGGATAAGAATAGACGTGTAGACCGTTGCTGTAGAGAGAAATCTGATTTTCCGTTTTCAACACTTGAAGCTTCCCATAGGAAGTGTCCTTGCTTTTAACCAGAGTGAACGGTTTCCAGTAAAGCTGTTGGCTGGGAAAATCGAAAAAAAACAGGAAGAAAAAGACGACAGGTGTCAGGAGAAAGAGACGCCTCCGTTTTCCTCCCTTGAAGGTGACAAAAAGTACTAAAGACACAAAAGCGCCCAGAACGGAGGCCGCCTGCCAGTTTGTCAACAGGGGAATAAGAAGAAAATAGACACAAAATCCTCCGACTGCCGATCCAAGGGATTCGAGGATGTAGACCCGGACAAGATTTCCTCCAAGGTCGAACGTATTGAAGACAAAAAGGATTCCAAGTGGAAGACTCACAAAAAAGCAAATACAAAGAGCCGCCAGGAACATGGGAAAAACACCTGTCATCTCACCGGGCAGAATATTGAAGGCAAAACGGGATAAACGCAGGCCCCCGAGACAAAATGGAAAAACGAGAAGAAGGAGAAAGAAGAGAAGTTGGGTTTTTTTAGGAGTTGGCTTGAACTTTTGAGCCCAAATGCTTCCTGCTCCTCCCCAAAGCATCCAGCTGGCTAAAAGGAGTCCGAAGCTGATCTCATTACCGGAGAAATGGGCGGAAAATTCTCTCATGATAAGGATCTGGAAGGAGAGGGCGGCAAATCCTAAGCAGAAGGGGGGGGCAATTTGTTTCACTTCAGTTTGGATTAGACTAGGTCCAGATTCCGGGTATCGGCGTCTGACAGGTTTTGCATTTTCCTCCGATGAGCTCTATGGATTCTATCACGTATCCTCGCCGCCGGATGACGGTGCTCCGGCAGCCGGGACAATAGGTGTTTTCGGCTTCATGGCCGGGAACATTACCGATAAAAACATAGTGGAGCCCTTCCTGAAGTGCTGTTTCATACGCCTTCTCAAGCGTTGAAATGGGGGTCGGGGGAAGGTTTTTCATCAGGTACATCGGAGAGAAGCGGGAAAAATGGACGGGCACGTCCGGTCCGACCTCTGTCATCAACCAGCGGCACATCTGACTGATTTCCTGTTGTCCATCGTTGAGTGTCGGAATAACAAGATAAACAATCTCAAGCCACGTTTTACTCCTGGCAATACTCTTTATGGCCTCCAAAACAGGTTGGAGCTCTCCCTTGACATACTTGGTGTAAAAATCCTGGTTAAAGGCCTTCAAGTCGACTTTTATTCCATCGACGGCTTCTGTCAGCTTGAGAAGAGGTTCTTGGTTGATGTGGCCGCCGGTTATGACGACATTCCTGAGTCCGTGCTCTCGGGCCCTGATGGAGGTGTCGTACATGTATTCATAAAATACCACCGGCTCAGAATAGGTGTAGGCGATAATGGGACTGTTGTATTTCTGAGCATATCCGGGCACGGCAGATGGGGGAAGGTCAAAGTGACGGATCTGCTCTGGCCGCACCTGAGAGATTTCCCAGTTCTGGCAGAATTTGCAGTTGACGTTGCAGCCGGCAGTGGCCATGGAGAGAGTTTGTTTGCCGGGCAGGAAGTGGAAGAAAGGCTTTTTTTCGATGGGATCGACATTGAGGGAGCAGGCTTTCCCATAGACCAGAGAGTAGTAGACGCCTCCGATGTTTTCTCTGACTCCGCAGTATCCGCGTTCTCTGTCTCCAAGCCTGCATTCCCGTGGACAGAGTGTGCATTCGATCTCTCTATCCTCGAGTTTTTTGTAAAAACTGGCTTCTACACGGGAGAGATTGGCCTGGTTTGAAAAGGCATAAAGGCTATTGAAGCCGGATGAAAATCCGCTGCAGGACATCAACCCTCCGGCTGCGGCCGCTTTAAAGAATTGTCGTCTTTTCATTCTCGGTTCTT
>CBFDBS010000289.1:0-3515 GCA_965603105.1 uncultured bacterium | reverse complement strand
ATGGGTAGCCATATTTGCCTATCAAACGCACAAGGCCTATGACTCCTCCTTTCTTCCCCCCCTTTTCCACTATTCAGTCCTTTACGCTTTGGTTGTGTTTATCGGTCTGGCCACCCTCTATGTGAACGTCAACCTGCAAAGAGGTCAACTACAGGAAAGGTTTCCTGTACTTCAGGATCTGATATTTCTAGTGATTTCCCTGATCGAGATCGTATTGGTCTATTTCATGTTCAGGATCTATTTGGGATTCAAAGGCAGAGAATTCAGCAAACGTACTCAATCATGGATATTGGCGGGATTGACCTTTTTTATCCTCAGCTATGGATTGAAAATGATACTTTCACAAGGGCTTGTGTTGAGAATTATGAACACTTTTCACGCCAATGTTTTCGACAATTTCGTCATTGTTGAGATCGTTGTTCTGATTTTCATTTTGATTCCCGGGAAAAAAGCGAAAGACAGAAATATCATCAAATTGAAGCGGTCTTTCGGTTGGCTCTTTCTGTCTCGCTATATCATTATTATTGTGTTTTTTTTGGTATTTGTGGTTTTCATCTCCAAAGCCGATGAGATCGTTCCCAAAGCCGTCCGTTATCCGGTGGCTTTGGTGATCGTTCTCCTGTTCAGTCTGGCCCCGTTTTTTTGGATCAAGTATTTTTTCCGGAAATATGCAGACAGTATGCTCGTTATTGTCGAAGACAGGGAGGTGCTTGATACCATCTTCGAAAAATACGGCATCTCAAAAAGAGAGCAGGATATTTTGCGGCTGATTCTGGATGGGAAGAGCAACAAAGAAATAGAGGAGACACTCTTTATTTCCTATCACACCGTAAAAAATCATGTCTACAATCTTTTCCAGAAGATCGGAGTGAAGAACCGCTATGAATTGGTTCATTTCATCACCAAATTTCAAAGAGAGTAGCTGGACTGCTTCGAGCTCATCCTCGAGAAGGCTGATTTTATACCGAAGACGGATTTGCCGCTGAAAATTCTAGTTTTCCTCTGCTGCCGGTCCTCATTTTTATAAACCAACATTTCTGCAAATCGAATGATGTTTGGACATCGGTTGATAATCTCTTCATCTTGAATGATTTCAATGAGATAAATGTGAAGAACTGGGGGTGCTTGATCTCTCCTGCCAAAGAATTAGACAATTCAGTCAATACTTCACCCAAATTTTATGGGGAGCGAACCTCCCTGGATTGGCACAAAAGATGCATTATTCTTGATGATATGTTTGAATTTTAATTCCTCCTTGAATCCCCAATCCCAAGGAGAGGGGGGCTCTTCGGAGCTCCCCTTTTTTTTAGCCTGAAATTCAAAATGATCTTCTATTTCCAAATCTCAGACTTCTGAAAAATTTCTATGCTTTCCAATCAGCATCTTGTCTAAATCGACTAAATTTTATATTCTGGGATTCAAATGGCCATTCTTCACAAGTCCAAGCAGATGAAGAAAGAGCTGGACCTCTTCAGCGTCTATGCCATCGCCACAGGAGCAACCATCGCTTCGGGATTTTTCCTCCTGCCGGGGATTGCCTTTGCCAAGGCGGGTCCGGCGATGGTTCTCAGCTATCTTATCGCCGCTGTTCCTCTCCTGCCGGCCGTCTGCAGCATGGCGGAGCTGTCCACGGCCATGCCCCGGGCAGGAGGCATCTATTATTTTTTGGACCGGAGTTTGGGACCTCTCTGGGGAACCATCGGCGGCATTGGAACCTGGCTGGCGCTCTCTTTTAAGGCCGCTTTTGCCCTTATTGGGATTGGAGCCTATCTCGGGATTTTCTTTCCCGATTTCCCTGTGATTCCGGTGGCTGTCGGGTTTGCGGTTCTGTTCGGCCTCGTCAACCTTTTTGGAGCCAAAAAGACCGGCGTTTTTCAGATGCTCCTCGTTGTTGGTTTATTGGGACTTTTGTCTTTATTTATTGGAAGCGGACTTCCAAAAGTCAACTTGAGCTATTTTACCGGATTCTTTGACAGGGGTTTTACAGCCATCTTCAGCACGGCCGGGATGGTTTTTATCAGCTATATCGGATTAACTAAAATTGCCAGTGTGGCCGAGGAGATCAAAAAGCCGGAAAGAAATATTCCCCTGGGTATGTTTCTAGCCCTGGGGACGGCTCTGCTTGTCTATATCGTCGGCTCATTCATCATGGTCGGAGTGCTTCCTGGAGAAAGTCTGACCAATGTTTTAACGCCGGTTGCAGCCGCTTCCCGGGCAACTATGGGGGCTTGGGGGCCTATCGTTGTGAGTGTGGCGGCCGTTTTGGCTTTTTTCTCAGTTGCTAATGCCGGCATCCTCAGTGCTTCCCGTTATCCCCTCGGCATGAGCCGTGACCGTCTGCTTCCTTTCCTCTTCCAAAAATTCAATAAACACAGTATGCCTCGAAATTCCATATACATGACGGTCTTATTGATTTCCCTGGGACTCGTCCTCTTCAATCCGGAAAAGATCGCCAAGCTGGCCAGTGCCTTGGAGCTTCTTCTGTTTGCTCTCTGCTGCCTGGCGGTGATCATCATGAGAGAGAGCCGCATCCATTCCTATGATCCGGGATTCCGCACTCCCTTTTATCCCTGGACTCAAATTGTGGGGATACTGACAACTTGCTGGTTGATTTTCGGG
Organism: uncultured bacterium; assembly: GCA_965603105.1. GTDB lineage: Bacteria > Acidobacteriota > Aminicenantia > Aminicenantales > Aminicenantaceae > CBFDBS01. The sequence continues at coordinate 896 of CBFDBS010000289.1, read as the reverse complement.
ATGGGGTGGTTGCCCATACTCTTTCTGTTGGGCATGATCGCTCTGGGAGTTGTCTGGTATTTTCAGTACGGAAGGCAGAGAGTCATTCGGGACGGAGCGATCTACCATATTTTTGCTCATCTTGGAGAACGCCGATTCGAAGGCCTGGACCGGGAATTGAGGGGGATCCTGAAAGAAAAGGGCTTGAGGGAGCACGATCCTTTCGACGTCGTCATTGCTATGGCCCATATCGTGGATATGGAGGAGGCGGTTGATTTCAAAGAAGTTGTCCGTAAGGCTTCCGACTCTCTGTCCCAGAGGCTGGATGTCAAAAGTGAAGTTCTCTTCGAAAGTTTTTTACAGGGAACTCGTGTCGGAGCCACACCTGTCTCCCATGGAGTTGCTCTTCCCCACATGCGTTTGCCCGATATTCAACAGCCCGATTTGACGATCGTCAGGTCCATCTCCGGAGTCACAATCGATATCGATGATGAATTCCTCGGAGAGCATGCTACAGTATCTCCCGTTTTTGCCTTTTTCTTTCTTGTCAGCCCGGAGGACAATCCCGGCCAGCATCTGCGCTTCCTGGCTCATATCGCCGAACAGGTCGATGACGAGGATTTTATGGGTAAATGGCTGTCTGCGACGGGTGAGAAGGAAATGAAGGAGATTTTCCTCAGACAGGACCGAGTTTTTCCCTTAGAGATAGGTCTGAATAGAAAAACATCTTCTCTTATCGGGCGACGGCTTTCCGAACTCAAGTTTCCGAGAGGGTGTGTTCCAGTCCTTATTCACCGCGGAGGGATCGATTTGGTTGCCGACAGCCACCAGAAACTCGAAGAGGGCGATGTGCTGATCATTATAGGACCCCCGAAGGGGATCAATCAATTGAACAAGATGTATCTCGAAAATTCCTC
>CBFDBS010000288.1:0-3517 GCA_965603105.1 uncultured bacterium | reverse complement strand
AGAAAAGGCTCTTCCGTCAAAATTTTCTTGATCTCCCTGGCTTCCTCATAGGTATTCCTGGCGTTGCATGCTGAGATGATCCGCTTTTCATCAACGCCGAGTGAAACGGCCAGATTTTTCATCTGGATGCACGAAGAGCCGCTCCTGCCCTCGTGTGACCAGTTGCCCCCGGAAGTAACCAGATAGCCGTCTTCCAGTTGGTTGAACAGCCGGATTCCTTCGGTGATCCTTGCTAGAGACGAGGCACCGAGGCGGCTCGTGGGAGGAAGCCCGGACAGGCTGTTAAGATCACTGCCGCCGAGAACGACCACATGCTGCAGATAATCAGGTACAGCCACTACAACGGTATATCTGTTTTCAAGCCCCCGCAGCAGGCTGTGGGAAACGGGAGTGATGGAGAGTAGATAATAGATGGCGATGGTGAAAAAAAGCAGGATCTTGCCCAATTTTTTTCTCAGGACGATCAGAACCAACGCTAAAACAAGCAGGATGAAAATAAAAGAGGCGGGGAGGAAAAGAGCCTGAATGAGCTTTTTCAGGAAAAACATCAGAGATCGAGTTCCAGCTGATTTTCTTTGGCTGTTTTTCTGTCTTTTTCGATGGATTTGAGGAGTTCAGGTGTGACATCGCCGGTCGGATAGATCCCATTGAAACAGGCTCCGCAAAAGTTTTCCAGCTTTTTATTGCCCATCCGGACCGCTTTTTCCAGCGACTCGAGACTCTGGTAGATGACCTTGTCCGCTCCGATTCTTTTGGCAATCTGATCGAGATTGGCGTTTCGGGCCACAAATTCGGTTTTCGTCTGCATGTCGATGCCGTAGACACACGGATAGCGCAGGGGAGGTGAATAGGAGCCGAAATAGACCTTTTTCGCCCCACATTCCCTGACCATCTTGATGATGGATTTTGACGTATTCCCGCGCACGATGCTGTCGTCGATGAGAAGCACATTTTTGCCCTTCAGCTCGGAGACGATGGGATTGAGCTTCTGGCGGACGGAAGTTTTTCTGGCGCTGTCGGCGGGCATGATGAAGGTACGGCCGATGTATCTGTTTTTAACCAGAGCTTCTCTGTATTTGAGGTTGAGGCTGCGGGCGATTTCTATGGCGGCGTCCCGGGCGGAATCTGGGACGGGGACGACGACGTCAATTTCCAGGTTGTGCTTTTTGATCTCTTCAGCGAGAAAACGGCCGAGGTTGACCCGGCAGTCGTAGACATTGACATTGTCGATGAAAGAATCCGGCCGGGCGAAATAAACCCATTCGAACAGGCACGGAGAATGGGGACAGGAAGTGATTTTTTTCTTGTGGATCTTCCTTTTATTGTCGATGAAGAGGACCTCGCCCGCTTCAATGTTCTCAATATCCGAGTAGTTCATGATGTTGAGGCTGACTGTTTCGGAGGCGATGGCGAATGAAGGGAGGATGCCGTCTTTGCGCCTTCCGTAGGCAAGGGGTTTTATCCCGTAGGGGTCGCGGAAAGCGATCATTCCCTGGCCGGCGATGTAGCCGACAACCGCATAGCTGCCTTTGACTTTGCTGTAGACGTCTTCAACTGCACTGAAAATTTGGGCGGGCTGAAGTTCATTCGTCTGGGATTCGCTGAGCTTTTGGGCGAAAACATTGAGGATGATCTCTACGTCGCAGTCTGAATTGAGGTGGCGGCAAAATTTATGGGACAGGACTTTTTCCAGCTCGGCGTAATTGATGACATTTCCGTTGTGGGCCATCATGATGCCGAAGGGGGAGCCGACGAGAAAAGGCTGGGCGTCTTCTCCCCGGCCACCTCCGATTGTGGGGTAGCGCGTGTGACCGATGCCTATGTTTCCCTTGAGGCGCTTGACGTTTTCGACGGAAAAAATGTCCCGGACGAGGCCGTTCCCTTTTTTGGTGTGGAAGCGTCCGTCATAGGTGCTAATCCCCGCTGCATCTTGACCGCGGTGCTGGACGGCTAGAAGCCCCTGGTAGATCTCCCGGACAACATCCTCATTCCCATAAATTCCGATCACTCCACACATCACCCCTATTATACATAAATTGGGGACAGGCCCCAATTAATTTTAAATTGGGGACAGGCCCCGATTTTTCACTCTTTCTTCTTTGGTCGCCCGGCTTTTTTTGGGTAGCATTTTATTCCATACCTCTCAGAAATCTTCTGTTTCCATTCATCATCTCCAAAAGGAAGGCTGTGGGTGATGCATTTGCGAATGTCCTTTAATTCATGAGGTTTCATGGTTTGATTCACGAATTCTCCCCAATTCTGAGGAAGCGGTAGGGAGAGCTGATCGATCAAGCTCGAGGTTTGTGGCCCGTAGCGGTACCGATGGCTTGACCACGGCCATTCATGAGCAGAGTTGACGAGAGAAGCGCGAACTGGATTTCCTTCGACATATCTTAAGACGGAAATAAAGTGGTCGTCTCCCTGGACTAAAAAATTTTTAAAACGTCCCTGCCATATGTGACCGCTCGTTTGGTGATGATGGTGGTAACGGATGGCGTGAACAGAAGTGAACCAGTGAGCCCATTTGCTTAGGTTTTTTGCATGTGGGGGGGAAACTAGAAAATGATAATGATTGGGCATTAAACAATAGGCGAAAATATTGACTGGAAACATTTTCTTCGCCTTTTTCATCAATTCCAAGAAAACTTCAAAATCCTTATCTTTGTGAAAGATCGTCTGTTTGCCGTTTCCTCTGTTGAGAACATGATAAAAGAATCCGTCGTTCACATTTCTTGCTGCTCTCGGCATTTTACACCTCAAAAACAATCATTTAAATCGGGGCCTGTCCCCAATTTAAAAGGACGCAGAAATGTGGGATTTTTTTCACTGAACGGATGAATAATGGAAATAATAAAAAATCGGGGCCTGTCCCCAATTTTTAAAAGGAGGAGAGGAGTTCCTGGGAAGTCACGGTTGCTGTGCCGAGTTTGCCGACCACAATGCCGGCAGCCGTATTGGCCAAATGGGCAGCATCGATAATGGTAGCTCTGGAGAGCAAAGCCAGCGAAGCCGTAGCGATCACTGTATCGCCCGCGCCGCTGACATCGAACACTTCTCTGGCGATCGAAGGGATGTGAGCCACCACTTCTCCCTTATGGAACACCGACATCCCTTTTTCACCCCGTTTGATGATAATGTGGCCGGCTGCAATCTTCTGGAATATCTTTTTGCCCGCTCTTTCTATTTCAGCGTCCTCATCACACTTATGGTGGATGATTCTTTCCGCCTCGTGATGGTTGGGAGTGACCAGTGTGACCGGGGAGAAAAGGGAAAAGTTTTCGAACTTCGGATCGACAAAAACTGGAATTTTTTTTCTTTTGGTGTAAGCAAAAAGCACACTCGTCAGCTTCCTGGTGATCACTCCTTTGTTGTAGTCGGAGATAATGATTCCGTCGTAATCCTCCTGCTCGATGAATCTCATCATGGTTTCCACCTGCTTGTGAGAGAGAGGAGACCTGCGTTCCTGGTCGACACGCACCACCTGTTGTTGATGGGCGATGATTCTGGTTTTGATGCT
>CBFDBS010000287.1:0-3525 GCA_965603105.1 uncultured bacterium | reverse complement strand
GCTAGGCGTCCCGGTGGAAAGACTCTTATCGACTCCTGTTGAGATAGCCGGAGGAGGCCCATGGGGGGAAGCCGGACAGGACCCAAGAAATAATCCATTTCATATCAAGGTTTTGGAGATGCTTGGTCGAAGAATTGCAACGTGTTCCGAAGTCGGGAGTTTATTATAATGGCTTGAATTTATTCGGCGTTCGCTTTAACGTATTGGTTAGGTTGGACGTATATACTTAGGACGAGTTGTTCATCCTTAAGGAGCTTCCAATTGAGAAAGAGACTGGTTGTTATTTTTGTCATTCTGGCTTTATTCGTCTCTCCCGGAGAGGCTCAGAGAAGAAAGAAGGTAAAAAGGATCGACCTTCCCGAACGATTCGAGAAATGGCTGGAGGAAGAGGTTGTTTACATCCTCGCTCCTCTAGAAAAAGAGGTTTTTCTCCAGCTCCAGACAGACAGGGAGAGAGATTTATTTATCGAGGCCTTCTGGAAACAGCGGGATCCGACGCCGGGGACCGAAGAAAACGAAACCCGTCAGGAGCACTACCGCCGTATCAACTATGTCAATCATTTCTACGGACGGACTACTCCCCAACCGGGCTGGATGACCGATCGGGGGCGGATTCTCATCATCCTCGGCGAGCCCAACGACATAAGCCGTTTCGAGGGGAAAACCCAAGTCTACAACACTGAGGTCTGGTTTTATCAGGGAAAGACGACGGAAGGTCTTCCTCCTGGTTTCCATGTTGTATTTTATCAACAGGGAGCCGTAGGAGAGTACATCCTCTACAGTCCTCTTAAAGATGGCCCCATGGCGCTTCTCACTTCCTATTTTGGCGATCATGCCGATTACTGGGCCGCTTACCGGAGTCTTCAGGAATTCGAGCCCGAGCTGGCGGATTATTCCTTGTCGCTGATACCGGGAGAAAACCTTGATGTCAGCGGCCGTCCGAGCATGACGTCCGATATCCTGATCCAAAGAATTGAAACCACCCCTGTCCGGATGGTCAAGGAAAGATATGCGCAAAAATTTCTGGATTTCAAAGACGTAGTCGAGGTGGAATATTCGACCAACTACATGGACAACGAGTCGCTCGTTAAAATCATCAAAGATAAATCGGGCCTCTATTTTGTCCACTATGCCATAGAGCCGGAGAGGCTTTCGGTCAATCAGTACGAGGAGAAATTTTACACGACCCTCAAGCTCAACGGGACGGTATCGGATATGGAAGGCAAGACCGTCCATCAGTTTGAGAAAGATATCGAGCTCGAGTTCGACAAGGACCAAATCCAGCAGATCAGCCGAAGCCCCTTCAGCCTGAGAGACATGTTTCCTCTCATCCCGGGAACCTACAAGGTTTCCATTCTGGTCAAAAATGAGGTTTCCAAAGAATTCACTTCATTGGAAGTGACTCTCCTTATCCCCCAAGAGGAGGATTCTCTTCAGATGACCTCTCTTCTTTTGGGCTACAGCAGGCGGGAAAACGAACCCTCACTGGGACGTCTCCGGCCTTTCCAGATGGGGAAAAACCAGATTTACTTCCAATCCAACCGTGTGTTCCTCAGAGATGATGATTTGGTGCTTTCCTTTCAGGTACACGGACTAACCCCGGATATGAAAGAAAAGGGAGAGATCAGATACACATTTTTTAAGGACAATGAGGAATTCAAGGCCATCAACAAACGGATTGACGAATACAATGACGTTCCCAATTTTGTGGAGCCGGTTCCTTTAGGAGATTTTTTTCCCGCCCACTACCAAGTTCAGGTGTCCCTGTGGATCGATGGCCGCGAGGTGCTTTTCGAAAAAGACGAGTTCGACATCACTCATGTCGAGTCTTTCGCCCGACCCTGGATTTATTCCAAACTTTTGGCTGCCACCGACGATCCCGCCTACTCCTATGTAATCGGCCTTCAGCTTTTCAACAGCGGTCAAATCGAAAAAGCCAGGACCAAACTGGAAGAGGCCTATAATGAAAAGCCGAACGTCCTTCCTTTTGCTTTGAGTCTGGCGCAAGTGTATGCTGATCAAGAGGAGTTTATTAAAGTTATCCCTCTGCTGGAATCTTTCCTGAACCTGCCGGAGACACCTCCCTATGAAATGTTCTTTATCATGGGAGAGGCCTATCAGAAACTGGGGGAGTACGGCAAGGCCATCGAAGTCTTCGACAAAGCCATTGAATCTTACGGCATCAACACCAATGTCTTGAACGCGGTGGGCTCCTGCCATTCCAGTTTGGGAAATTCGGCAGCGGCTTTGGACGCCTGGGAAAAATCACTGGAAATCAACTCCGATCAGCCCTCCATTCGCAAGAATGTTGCGGCCATCAAGAAGAAAATGGGAAAATAAGTTGTACAAAGCCGGCTCTGTAAAGCGGAGGGACGGAGAACGGGATCGTCAGTTTCGGTCCTTCTCTGTGCTGCTTCTTTTCGGACTCATTTTTTCGGCTTCCCTCTGCCGTTTCTATTCACTGGAGAGGAAGCTGGAGCCCGATCACGCCGATTTCTTGGCTAAAGTTCGTTACATCATAACCGAGAAGGAAAAACGGATTTTTCTCGAGCTTCCTTCGGTAGAAAAGGATAACTGGATCAAGGAGTTCTGGCAGCTCCGTGATCCTACTCCGGATACGGAAGAGAATGAATTCAAGATGGAATACTTCAACAGGATTGAGCAGTCCTCCGAGCTTTTCAAGACCGAGCCCAGACCGGGGTGGATGACCGACCGGGGACGTATTTATATTCTTTTTGGACCCCCCATGGACAGGATCACCTATCCTATGGGTGGCGATCCTTACAGCCGCTGCCGGGAGATCTGGTACTATGGGGCCTTTCCCGTTGTTTTTATCGATGAATCATGCACAGGTCAGTACAAGTTGATCTCCTACGATTTGACTTCCCTCCGGGAATTCAATCTGCTTTATATGCATGAATTGAACCTGGCCGAGTTGCGATCCCAGCAGACCATCCTGGGAGATCAAAAATTTTATAACTTCAACTGGCGGGTGAGAAAGAACCTTGTTCAGGAGGATCGTTTAGAAGGAGAGGTCCTGATCACTGTCCCCTATGCCAGCATCTGGTTCTCGGATAAAGATGGCAGACTGGTCACTACCCTCGATCTTCATCTTATTCTTAGAAATGCCGATGAAGAAATTGTGTGGGAGAACAGAGCATCCTATTCCGTCGAGACGACAGAGAAGGAACTCAGTACACACAAGGGTTTACTGTTCAAGATTGAGGTTCCCTTTGTTCTGACGGATGAACTGGATCGGCTGCGTGCAGGAGGGAACAGGCTTTCTGCTTTTCTTGTCAATTTGACCGGAGAGGAGCAATTGAGAAAAGTCATGGATTTTGAGATCAGATGGCGGAGGGCTTCCTCCGCCCTGAGCACCCGCTTAAAAGGCTTATGATGTTGAGGGCTCTATGACAAAAAGTGTGATTTTTATTTAGCTCATTGATAATAAAAGTGAATCAGAGAGGATGTCGGCGCTCCGGTAAGATTTTATACGCGCCACACCACCCATCCATTTAAAGCTGC
>CBFDBS010000286.1:0-3538 GCA_965603105.1 uncultured bacterium | reverse complement strand
GCCCGGACACAGACGGCCTACCTTCAGGCTCAGGTCAGCTACCAGGAGGCTCTGATTTCCTTTATGGGCAGTGAAGCGAGAATATCGGTGGCTAGTGCCGTGAAATTCCAGGACAAGGCGGGGAAAAAATATGTCCGTGTCACCCTCAGGTATTCATCCAAAGAGCTCAAAGAGCTGGCCAATCTCAACATCGATGCCCAGGATCTTTTTCCTTTGGATTTTTTTAATGAGATCCAAGACGTCTCCGTTTCCCTGCTGTCGGAAGGGAAAATCATTTCAGATCCCTACGAGAAGGTGATCGCTTCGATGCCTCTTGAAACAGAGAGGGAAGTCACCTTTCAGCTGCTCAAGGACGTGGAGAATTTGGAGGTGAATGTGTTCTATGCCGCCAAGGACGAGACGACGTCCGTTTACCTTCAGAAGGGTCTGAGCGCCAACATCGTAACCATCAATTCTGGCCAGTTTTCCCAGGAAGCCGACCTGGAGAGTCAGGCCACCTATGATTTATCCTTGGAGAAATTCAGCGGCGAGGCCAATATTTTCCGGCTCCAGGTGGTCAATTTGCCCCGGCAGATCACTTCTGAATTTGTCGATCCGCAGACTCAGGCCAGGCTTTCTCAGATCAAATTCACCGAAGGAGTGACCAGCATGCAGCTGTCCCTGAGGCTGTATCTTCCCCGCAACGCGGATGAGGAAGTTGTCATGGACAGACCCATCGAGTTCCGGGCGCTGGCGCTCGATGATGAACAGGCGACAAGGCTGCAGGATATGCTTCAGGACGATTCCTATGTCAGTTCGGAAGAGCTGGAAACACTGAATGCCGGCGATGTCAAGCTGGAGCTCGTCCCCAGAGGAGTGGGGAGAGTCGAAGTCCAGGCACTCAATCTCTATCATGAGATCAAAGTGGGCGAAAGAGTGACCATGGATGTCCGCATCGTCAACACGGGAACCCGCCTGCTCGACAATATCCGGATTTTTTCCGACCTTCCCCTCAACTGGAGGGCTGAAATATCTCCGGATTTGATTCCAACTCTGGCTCAGAACAAGGAAGAGATCATCAAGATCAATTTTATCCCTCCCGTGGATGTTTCCGTCGGCGACTATGAGCCGAGAATTCGGACCGAATGCATCGCCGATACCCGGCGTGTCGAATCCGAAGACAAAATTGTCCGGGTTCACATCAGCGCCAAGACAAATGTCCTGGGAATCACGATTCTCATTGCCCTGTTGATCGGTCTTCTGGTCGGCATCGTCGTCTTCGGCATCAAACTGACCCGGCGATAAAGGCAAAGGGATTGAACGATCTGTCCGAGATAAATGTTAAATTGGCGATAAATACAAGAGGAGGCAAAAATGGCGAATACAGAACTCATACTCAAGGCAGAGGATCTGTCCAAAAGATACGAGGACGGGGTCCTGGCTCTGGACCATCTGAATCTTGAAGTGCGTCCCGGAGAAGTGTACTGCTTACTGGGAGCCAATGGAGCAGGGAAGACGACAGCCGTCAACCTCTTCCTCAACTTCATCCCTCCGACGACGGGGACTTGCTATATCAAAGGCATCGATGTGACCAAGGACCCCCTGGAGGCCAAGAAACATGTGGCCTTTGTTTCCGAGAACGTCATGCTCTACGGCAACTTCACAGCCCGGCAGAATTTGGATTTTTTTGCCAAACTGGGCGGCAAGGAAAATTTGAACAAAGAGGATTACTACAAGGTGATGCGCAGGGTCTCGCTTCAGGAGAAAGCCTTCGAGCAGAGGGTAAAAAGTTTTTCCAAAGGAATGAGGCAGAAGCTCGGGATATCGATTGCCATCATCAAAGATGCGCCGGCCATCCTTCTCGATGAGCCGACATCGGGTTTGGACCCCAAGGCCGCCTCCGAATTTTTAGAGATACTCAACGAGCTGAGGGAAGAAGGGAAGTCCGTCCTCATGTCGACCCATGACATCTTTCGAGCCAAGGACATCGCCAACCGGGTGGGCATCATGAAGGAAGGGCGTCTGGTGATGGAAAGAACCCGCGAGGAGCTCCAGTACGAAGACCTGGTCAAGATCTATATCGACTACATGCGTGCCGAGCCTCTTTCTGCCTAGGGGAGGGGGTAAGTTTTAGAACGGAGGACAAGATGATATGGAACATCGCCCGGAAAGAGATTGTCTCCAATCTTTTGAGCTATAAATTTTTCATTGTCATCATGTTGACCATTGTCCTTGTCTTCACAAGTTTTTTTATCATGCACAAGGATTTCAAGGAGCGTCTCTCAGACTACCAGTTGATCAGGCCCGGGACGGATGAGCCCATCGCGGTTCTGCCCCCCAATCCCCTATCGATTTTTGTAAAGGGTCTCGATGAGGCCATGGCCCGCTCGTTCGAGATCACTCCCATCGGCATTACGGTCAGGGCGGGGCAGAAATCGGGAAACATCGTCTTTTCCTTTTTTCCTACTCCCGATTTTCTCTATGTCGTCAAAGTCGTTCTGTCTCTAGTCGCCCTTCTTTTCGGATTCGACCAGGTCAGCCGGGAAAGAGAGCAGGGAACGTTGAAGCTGATGTTGTCCAATCATGTCTCCAGGGCGCGAGTACTCGCTGGAAAATGGATCGGAAATTTCTTGAGCCTGACCATTCCTTTTTTGCTTGTGGTTCTGCTGGGGATAACGTTCTTGAAACTTGATCCGGCAATATCTTTTTCCTCAAACCAGATGGTCAGGCTGGCCTTCATTCTTTTTTTGACCATTCTCTATATCGCGCTGTTTCTCAGTCTGGGCATTCTCATTTCTACGCTGACGCGGAAGACCGCCGCTTCCGTTGTCGCCCTGCTGTTCAGTTGGACTCTTATGGTTTTTATTTTCCCTAATATCGGCACTCTTCTGGCCAGGCAGATGGTCGATGTCCCGTCGGTAATAGCCTTGAGTGAAAAAAGAAACCAGATCTGGACCCGTGAGATCCTTTTGGGATATACAGACAGGGACTTCAAAGCTCATTATTCTCAGATCAATACCGAGCAGGAAAAACTCGAAGAGGACTACAGAAACCGGTTTTACCGGCTGGTCAGGCTGTCGAAAAGTATCAACAGGATCTCTCCTGTGGCCAGTTATGTATATGCGGCTACCGATCTGGCCGGCACGGGAATCGGCGAAGAGGAGAACATGAAAAAATCCGTGATCAGCTACAAAAACGCCATCCTGCCCGATGTCTCCGAAAGGACGGAGGTGCAGTACCCGGCCTTCCAGTACCGCTTCAGGTCGGTCCCGGAAGTGCTGGCAGGAGGAACTCTGTTCGATACGGCCTGGTTGATCTTTTTCGATATCCTCTTTTTCGCTCTGAGCTACACCGCTCTGGTGAGATACGATGTCCGATGAAGAAATTGGGGGGAAATTGGGAGGGGGAAATTGGGGACAGGCCCCGATTTTTTACAAGAAAGGGGGCCTGTCCCCAATTTTTCCAAAACGATTCGATGAAAGGAGTGGAATGAAATGATTGGTCTTCTGATTCGCAAAGAACTCCTGAACAATGTCTTCTCGTTCCGTTTTGTGATCAC
>CBFDBS010000285.1:0-3564 GCA_965603105.1 uncultured bacterium | reverse complement strand
TCCGCTATGACTCCCTAACCAGTTCCTTTTACAGCAGTTGTTTTGTGGGAGCCTGCACATATTTCTGAATCATTTTCCCTTATCAGTCCGCCTTCATGAAGCTCACAATAGGGATTGACGAGGACGGTTCTATTTTAGAGCCATCATTTTATTTTAGCAAAGAAATGATCGAAATATTTACAATTCCATGACAACTTGGTATCCGAAAATGATAGAATAACTCTATGCGTTCGTCTCCCTCAGGCAGGCTAAAAAAAAGCCTCCGTAAGCAGATTTTTCTTTTCGGATTGTCTGTCCTTCTGCCCGCCCTGGTTCTTCTTGTATTTATAGTCCGTATGAACAGGCAGGACAAAGAACTGAGAATGAACAGAGCAGTGGAAGCCCAACAACAAAAGGCCGAAGAGATCGGCCGTTACCTGGCGGACAGGCTAGGTGAAAGGGAGAGAACTCTTCTGCAAGAATTGGCTTCAGATCCCGTCACTTTGCGAACAGTCTACCGAACATATCCCGATCTGGTCTTTGTGGGTCGAATAGTCAAGGAAGAGCTCATGATGCCGTGGGAAGGATCTGAAGCACAGAAACTGCTCTCAGAAAGGGACCGGTCCGGGGAACTCATTCTCCAGGCCCAACAGGCCGAGTTTGTCAAAAACGATCTGGAGCTTGCAATGACCTTGTTGAAGCGAGCTCTGTCCTCAGCGGTTTCGTCTTCCCAAAAGTGCTTTGTCCAACTGCAGCAGGGGAGAGTTTTGTCGAAGCTGGGCGATGAGGAGGGGACCTATAGTCTTTACAGAGAAATGCTCGGTTACTCGGGGGATTTGACCGATGAATATGGGATCCCCTTTGCCCTATATGCCGCCGATCGTCTTTCGGTTTTGAGTTCTGATGTAGAGCCCATACTTGAACGTATCGAAGATCTCATGGAAGAGATCCGCTGGCTTCCATCTGGTGCACTCTATCTCATCCGGGATGTCACCGAACAGGTTCAAGACAGGTCACAGGATTCAGTCCATCTGGAGAGGGTGGAGAATCTGAGGTTGTGTGTGGTGAATGCGCTGGAAGATCTTGAAAATCTCATGTCGCTTAAAGCCTTTGTCTCAGGCTGGATGCTGCGCCGCCTTTCCCGGGAGCAGCCTGGAGATTCATCAACCTGGGAGTCCCAGGGAAACATTCCCTGGATTGTCGGCGTTCGTGGTGTCAGCGAGGACCGCACACAGGTCCTCCTTGCCTTTCACGGCCCTGATGTCTTGAACGTGGTGATCGATGAAGCAGGATTGGCTGAAACTTTTCCAGGCACCTGCCGGATAATTGCCAGTCCCAACGGAGAAGGTTTCTCTCCTGGAGGATCATTTCAAGGATTCCGACTCCAGTTTGAGGTAACCGATGTATCCGCCTGGACTAAGTCGTCCCTCCCATTCCCCATTCTTTATTGGTTGATCCTTTTCCTTGTTGTTGGATTCACCGCCTTTGGAACTTTTCTTCTCTGGCGTGATGTCAGCCGGGAATTGGCGATTGCGGAAATGAGATCTCATTTTGCGGCCAGTGTTTCACATGAGCTCAAAACTCCGTTGACAGCTATCCGTATGTTTGCCGAAGCACTGACCATGGGGGTGAAGAAGCGGCCTGAGGAACAAAAGGAATATCTGCAGACAATCATCAGCGAGAGTGAACGCCTGAGCCGGCTGCTCAACAATGTCTTGGACTTCTCCAAGATCGAAGAAGGGACTCGGACATACCGTTTTGAGACCACATCTCTCGAAGACGTCATCCGTGCTGCAGAGAAGGCCATGGCCTTTCCGTTGAACCAGAAGGGATTCAGTCTTAAGGTCGAAGTGGAAAAAGGACTTCCCCCGATTCTTGCCGATAGAGATGCCCTCGAACAGGCAGTTCTCAACCTCCTTCATAACGCCATGAAATATTCAGGAGAGAGCCGGGAAATCCTCCTAAGGCTTCGCAGAAATGGGAATATGGCCTGCATCGATGTCATCGACCACGGCATCGGGATATCGGAGGAAAACAGAGGCCAGATTTTCGGAAAATTCTTTAGAGTGTCCGGGATCGAAAACCAGAAAATTCCGGGGACAGGCCTAGGGCTGACCATTGTTTCCCATATCGCCAAGTCCCACCGAGGCCAGGTGGAAGTTATCAGTTACTCCGGAGAAGGAAGTAACTTTTCTATTGTTCTTCCCTTGGAGGCAGAATGAAACGGATTTTGATCATCGAGGATGACATTTCAATCCTGAATGGTCTTAGAGATGTGCTGATCTTCAAATCCTATGACGTTTTCACTGCCACCGATGGAGAGGCAGGATATGAAACAGCAGTGGAAAAGAATCCCGATCTTATCATTCTGGATATCATGCTTCCTAAGATGGATGGATTCACTCTCTGCAAAAAGCTAAGGGACGAGGGGAACATGATCCCTGTTTTAATGCTGACCGCCAGGGGAGAAGAGCCGGATAAAGTGAAGGGACTGGACTTTGGAGCGGATGACTACGTCACCAAGCCATTCTCACTGCCGGAACTCCTTGCTCGGGTCAGAGCCCTCCTTAGGCGAAGGCCGGGAAAGAAAACAGAGAAAACACTTCCGGATTCGATAGAATTGGGGAATATTTCCTTGGATTTCAAGAAGTATAAGGCTTTAAAGGGGGGGAAACCTTTGAGCCTGTCACCCAAACAATTTGGAGTATTAAGGTATCTTGCAACCTGTGCTGGTGATGTCGTTACCCGGGATGAGCTCCTGGATGAAGTTTGGGGCTACGAAAAGTTTCCCACCACCAGGACGGTGGACAATCATATTGCCCAGCTGCGGTCCAAGATCGAAGAGAATCCAGCAGATCCTCGATATCTGCTCACAGTCCATGGAATCGGATACAAATTGGTTTTGGATGACGAAAAAACGTGAGGATTGATAATTACATAATTATTACATAATTCTTACACGAGCATGACAATTCAGAGATTCAAAAAGTGTATCTTCGGAATGAAATTTATCCGAGGAGACAGACAATGAAAAAAAAATCAGTTTGGTTCGGGGTGATAGGGCTTTTTCTCGCTGTGGCTCTTTTGGGAGCCTTTTCCCAATCAGGAGATGATCTGTTTCAAAAAGCACTCCGGCTGGAGAGGAACGAGGGAAAACTGATGGAGGCCATAGAGCTTTACAATAGGGTGGTTGCCGGAGAAAAAGACGAAGGCCTCGCCGCTCAGGCCCAGCTCCGCATCGGGCTGTGTTATGAGAAACTGGGGCAAAAAAGTATTAAGCAGGCACAGGAAGCTTTCCAGAAGGTCATAGATAATTATCCCTCACAGTCCGGCGAAGTCAAGATCGCTCGAGAAAAGTTATCAACCCTTCTGAATGCCAAGAAATCTTCTGAGAAAGACGATAAAGTATTTCAAATCCGTATGATTGGGCAAGGTTCAAGTATAGATAGCTCTGGCGAGATTTCGCCAGACAATAAATATCTATCCTGTGTGGATTGGGAGACTTCGGATTTGGCTGTTATAGACATGGCATCCGGGGAAATGCTTCGCCTCACAAGTAAAAAGCACTCCGCGTCTGATTCACCT
>CBFDBS010000284.1:0-3591 GCA_965603105.1 uncultured bacterium | reverse complement strand
GGCGGACCTGAAGTTTTGCAGGTTCAAGAGAAATCCGACCCCGAACCCGGCGAACAAGAGGTCAAAATACGAGTCAAGGCATCGGGCATCAACTTCGCCGACCTCCTGGTCCGCAGGGGGATCTATCCGAGTGCGCCGAAGAAGCCCTGTGTGGTCGGTTTTGAAGTCTCGGGCGTGATAGAATCTTTAGGCCAAAATGTCGACTCCTCCTGGCTCGGCAAAGAGGTGACCGCCATGACAAGATTCGGCGGATATTCGGATGTTGTCGTCGCTCCGGTCGCCCGCACCTTTGAGAAACCGCCATCGTTGAGTTTCGAGCAAGCCGCAGCCTTTCCGGTCACCTATCTCACAGCCTACCAACTGCTGGTCGTTATGGGAGCTTTGAAAAAACATGAGACAATCCTCATTCACAACGCCGGCGGGGGGGTTGGCCTGGCGGCCCTCGACTTCGCCAAACATATCGGGGCAAAAACTTTGGGCACCGCCAGTTCCCACAAACACGAATTTCTTCAAAAAAAAGGTTTGGATTTTGCCATCGATTACACCAACCAGGACTGGCTGGAGGAAGTCAAAAAAATCACCGACGGAAGGGGTGTTGAATTGATCATCGACTCCATCGGGGGTAAACATCTGGACAAAAGCTATCAGGCTTTACGGAGAACAGGACGGTTGGGATCTTTCGGTATCTCACTGGCCACCCGGACAAAAAGATCGGCCAAACTGAATCTGATCAAAGCGGTCTTGCAGACAAAAAAATACAGCCCGGTCCGTTTGATGAACGCCAACAAAGGAGTCTTCGGAGTCAATATCGGACACCTATGGAACGAAGAAGAGAGAGTGCGCGGTTGGTTAATGGATATCATCCAAGGCGTTGAAGAAGGCTGGGTGAATCCCCATGTCGACAAGATTTTCCCCTTCGCACAAGCGGGCGAAGCCCATATGTATATCGAAAACCGAAGGAACATCGGCAAGGTCGTCCTGGTTCCGGAATAGGAGAAGGCAGCGAAATGAAAAACAGACAGATGTCCATAATCATCGTCCTAATCGGACTTGTTCTCTCCTTAGTTGCATTCAATTGCCGCCAAGACGATTCCCCCCAACCGGGTAAGATTCAACCTCGAGGATACTCCATCCCAACCATCGACCTGTCCCGTGATGGATTCCGGCAGGTCATTGTCGACAGGGAGGGCGGACAGTATTTAGGGCATCCCACAACAGTCCTGCTCGAAGACGAAAAAACGATGATCTCCGTTTATCCCAAAGGACACGGCCGAGGATCTATCGTCATGAAAAGGAGTCTGGACGGAGGTTTGACCTGGTCGGAGCGCCTCCCCACTCCAAAAAGTTGGGCATCCTCTCTTGAGGTTCCCACCATCCACAGGGTAATCGATGATCAAGGGAAAAAACGCCTGATTCTCTTTTCAGGCCTCTATCCGGTCCGGATGGCTGTCTCGGAAGATGATGGTCAAACCTGGTCTGAACTGGAACCAGTCGGCGACTGGGGTGGAATCGTTGTCATGGGCTCGGTGGAAAGGCTCAAAAACGGAAACTATATGGCCCTTTTCCATGACGACGGACGATTTTTCCGAAAAGGTGGAAAAAGACAAAATCCCGTTGTTATGCATGTCTACAAGACCATTTCCGAAGACGGTGGACTGACCTGGAGTTTTCCTGAATCCATCGCCACCCACTCCACTGCGCATCTCTGTGAACCGGGGCTTATCCGCTCTCCCAACGGCAAACAACTGGCGGTTCTGCTCCGTGAAAACAGCCGCCGATTCAATAGCTTCGTCATCTTCTCCGAAAATGAGGGGCAAACTTGGACGGAGCCAAAAGAGCTCCCCGGAGCACTGACAGGAGACAGGCACACGGCAAAATATGCCCCTGACGGAAGGCTTTTCATCACCTTCCGCGACAGAACACATGACAGTCCGACCTGGGGCGATTGGGTCGGCTGGGTGGGAACGTATCAAGATATCGTCCACGGCAGGGAAGGCCAGTACAGAGTCCGGCTCATGGACAATACAAGAGGCGCCGACTGCGCCTACCCCGGTCTCGAGCTCTTACCTGACGGAACATTCGTCACAACGACCTACGGCCACTGGTCAGCTGGAGAACAGCCTTATATCGCCAGCGTCAGGTTCAAGATGGAAGAGCTGGACAGGAATGCTGCCGAAATGAGTGCGGTTGGTCCCGCTCAAAAAGAAAAAAACATTTTTCAGAGTCATTTCCCAAAGAACACAACCCGGACATGGATAGGACCTGAATACTGGGCCAACCGGCTGCAGGACTGGCGAATCAACGATGGAAGATTAGAGTGTCTTGAAGACTCTCCCCGAAAACCGATGAGGACAGTGCACATTCTGACGAGAAGATTGTCCAACAGGCATAGTGAATTTCAGATCGAAGTCACGATAGGAATGATCTCTTCCTTGGACGCTCCTTCACCCGATTCGGCCGCGGGGATGCTCTTGGGAGCGGGAGGAGACCTGGATTTCAGATCAGCCGCCCTGATCCACTCCAGCCCGGGAGAGGGAGCCGGACTTTTTGCCGGAATAAACGCCCAAGGCAAGTTATTCATCAGAGATTTTACGGAAAAAGACACATTCTTGGCGCTACAAGAGGAGGGAATATCAGATTTCTCTCAAATGATCCTGAAACTGACCGTGAAAGAAGATAAAGAAACGCGCCTTTTGACACTGACCTGTCTTAACACCGAAAAAAGAGAGCTGGGACGACTGACCTATGATTTTCCATCACCAGACCACCTGACAGGAAATATCGCTCTCGTTTCCCATCCAGGAACGGGAGTTTCGACCGCCCGATTCTGGTTCAAAGACCTGCAAATCTCCGGAGATAAAATCGAAGTTTTTGAAGACAGAATGTGCGGACCCATTCTGAGCACAGGATACACTCTTAGCCATAATACATTGAAATTGACCGCTCAGATGATGCCTCTGGGCAAAAACGATAACAGGGATGTATTTTTTCAGATCTTTAAAGATGGTCAGTGGCGAACCCTATCGACAACGCGCATCATCGAATCCGGATACACCGCTCCATTCCAAATCGACGACTGGGACTCAAGCCAAGATATTCCCTATCGTGTTTTTTACGCCATGACAACTCGTCCTTTTGTTTTGAAAAATCACTATTGGGAAGGACCCATCCGCCACGATCCCATAGAAAAGGAGGAGATGGTTGTGGCCGCCTTCACCGGAAATCACAACGTCTCCAAGCCGGGAGTGGAGAGCGGCTTGTTTCCTTGGGACTGGGGAGTCTGGTTTCCCCATCTGGACATAGTCGAGCATGTGACCGCTCACAAACCCGATTTCCTGTTTTTCAGCGGCGACCAGGTCTACGAAGGAGCCAGCCCTACGGCCGCCGATCTTTCCGATCCCTTCCTGGATTATCTTTACAAATGGTATCTCTGGTGCTGGGCATTCAGAGATTTAACCAAAGACATTCCCAGTGTCGTTATCCCGGACGACCACGATGTCTTCCACGGGAATGTTTGGGGTGCAGCGGGAAAGGCCACGGATGAAGGTCTATCCGGCGCCGATGCCCAGGACAGCGGCGGATATAAACTTC
>CBFDBS010000283.1:0-3614 GCA_965603105.1 uncultured bacterium | reverse complement strand
CACAAACATCCACAGCTGCAGCCTGATCCTGTAGGCAAAACTCTGCAGCCATTTATCCAAAATCAAATAGGCCAAAGGCCAGGCCAAAAGATTGGCAAACAAGACCCAGAGCATAAACTGACCGGAGAGCGAGAGCACGATCTTCCGGACACCGGCACCGAGAACCTTACGAACACCAATCTCCTTCGTGCGGCGTTCGATGATAAAAGATGCAAGTCCAAAAAGTCCCAAACAGGCGACAAATACAGCCAATATTCCAAAATAGATATATAGTGACCGGACCCGCTCTTCATCGGGATACTTGCTGCGAAAATCATCATCGATGAAAAAATAGTTGAATTCGATCCGCGGATTGATTTCCTTCCATATCCCTTCCAAAAATCCAAGTGTTCCTGAGACATTCTCCGGACGGATTCTGACTGAAATATAACCGAAAGTAATTGGATTCAAGGCCAGGACTGTCGGGTTTATCCGGAGTTTGAGCGATTTGTGATGAAAATCCCTGACTACGCCGATTATCCTTCGCTTCGCGTTCTCGCGTGAGACGTTGACCATCTCCTTGCCGACAGCATCCTCACCCCAACCGATTTCGCGTGCCATGGTCTCATTGATGATTATGGCCTCCTGCTGATCGGTCGAATAAGCCCTCGAAAAATCCCGGCCCCAGACAATCTCCATACCGAAGTGACTGATAAAATCGTACCCCACATTATAAGCGGAAACACGAATGGTCTCTTCACTGCTCTTTCCTTCAGGCAGATAGGTATCATCACCGGAATACTGGCCAGGAATATTTGAGGAGAAGGAAACGGATGTGACATTCGGATTCTGAAGCATGCGCTCACGGATAGAATCATTCTGCCGCCCACCCAGGGGAAGAACGACCATCATGTCTTTGTCAAAGCCAAGGTCGGTATTCTTGAGGAAATCGATCTGCCTGACAACAACCAGAATCCCGATGATCATAAAAATGGAAATCGCAAACTGGACGACCACCAGTATCTTCCTGAGTGCGGAACTCTTGGTTCCAGAGCCCAACTTGCCCCGGACAGTCTCTACGGGATGGAACGACGAGAGCACAAAAGCAGGAAAACTGCCCGCAAAAATCCCAGTCAAGACAATAACGGCCAGCAGCCCGCCGAGAGTAACAAGACTGTAGATCTGACGCAAATCGAATTCCTTCCCGGTCAGGGAATTGAAGGTCGGCAGCACCAACGAAACAAGCAGCAAACCCAGAATCATTCCAATAATCGAGATCAAAACCGCCTCACTCAAAAATTGCTGAACAAGCTGGTTTCTGAATGCCCCGAACACCTTGCGCAGACCCACTTCTTTGGCTCTCAGAGTGGACCGTGCAGTGGACAGATTGATGAAGTTGAAGCAGGCGATAAACAGCACAAATAGAGCAATGGCCGCAAAGAGATAGACATAGCTGATGTTGCCCGGATTCCCTAAATCGCTTTCATATTCGGAGCGGAGATGAATATCTCTGAGCGCCTGAAGGGGATACTGTCTGACAACCCCTCTCTGTTTCAGCATTTCTCCCCAGCGCTCCTCGACTACGCTCATCATCTTCTTCTCGACCTCCGGGATGTTCGAATTAGCGGAAAGAAGAAGGTAAGAATAGGGCTGAAAAAAATAGGCTTCCTCCAAAAAGGAAGGCGGCCGCGCCTGATTGGTCCTGGGCTCACTTTCAAGTTGTCTGAAAGTGGCCAGAGAAAGCAGAATATTGAAACGGAAATGGGAGTTTTTCGGCACATTGGAGACGATGCCGGTGATTTTGTAATCCTGCCTCTGGTTCCCCTGTCCGACGGAAATGCTCCTGCCGAAGGAGTCCTCCTCGCCAAACATCATCCTGGACGTATCTTCTGTCACAACCAGTGAGTTGGGCTCGAGGAGAGCCGTTGTTGGGTCCCCGGCTAAAAAGTTGTGGGAAAAAATTTTAAAATAGTCTCCATCGGCAGCATAAAACTCGGTAATATCAAAATTCCTGTCTTCAAAAGTGAACCGGGCGTTCCCGAAATTGAAGACACGTGCAGAGACTTCGATTTCCGGAATCGACTCGGTCACTGCCGGTGCAAGTGCGGCCGGAGATATGGCGAACTGTCGCGTCGTCCCGCCGATCGTGCTGTGCGAGATAATTCTGTAAATCCTGTTCCTATTTTCATGGTGTTTATCGAAGCTCACCTCATCGGTGACATAGAGAAGAATCAAGAGGCAGCAGGCCATTCCGATAGCCAGTCCGGCGATATTGATGATAGAAAAACCCTTGTGTTTTTTTAGATTCCTTATCGCCACCAGCAGATAGTTTTTAAACATGCGATTGTCCTTTGATTAAATTCACAATGTTTTATGCAAGAAACATTCCAAAATATCCCCGCCCCAATGTTTCGAGTCCATCCGGCCCTATTCCGGACTGATGTTGTCCAGGCTCGAACACCTGGTGTTCAATTCTGGACAGTTCTCGATTTGTCGGACGCATTGATCCCCAAGGTCAGATCTCCCTTCCCTCCGGTATCGACCGAAACAGATGCTGATCCTCATCTGGCATGTCTTTTGCATAATAAAAATAAAAAATGGATAAAAAGTTTGGGAATGGTTGTTCAGAAAAATCTCTGCCATCCTGTCTACATAATATTGATAAGAAACGAATCCTTTAAACTTTTATAAATAGCCGAAGGAGAAAAAGATGAGTGACACAATGAAGATAATATTTTTAGTCTTGCTTGTGTTGGCACTAGTCCTGTTTGCCTGGGCTGACGAAATCCATGAAGCCGCCCAAAAAGGCGATCTGGTGTCTGTCAGAGCCATCATCGATAATAATCCTGAAGCCGTCCACAGCACGGACAAAGAAGGCCGGACGCCCCTGCATTTGGCCAGCCGGGGTGCTCATCTTGAAGTCATCCGGTATCTTGTGGACAAGGGAGCCGACGTCAATGCCTTTGACAACAATCGTGCCGCTCCTCTCCATAGTCTGGCCAACCGCAACCACTCAGAGGGGATCGAATTCCTTCTGTCTAAAGGAGCCGATCTCGACATTCTCGACTATGAAAGGCATACACCCCTGCATTATGCGGCCATGAATAACCAGATTGAAGCCGCCGCTCTGCTTGTCCAAAAGGGGGCCGGGCTGGAGATCAAAGACGACTACGGCCGGACGCCTCTCCTCGTTTGCGCCCGCGAGAGAGGAGGTCCGGAGATGACACGCTTACTTCTCGAAGGCGGAGCCGATGTCAATACCAGAGACAAGGCTCTCTCCACTCCACTGGAGCTAGCGGCCTGGAGAGGAAAAACCGAAGTTGTGGATATCGTCCTCGAAGCCGGGGCTGAAATCCCGACGAAAGGGAGCAAGGCCATGTACCATTTGATATTCGCGGCCTCGAAAGGACTGACCAACCTGTTCGATAAAATGGACAAAAAAGGAGTCGATCTGAAAATCGAACTGTCCTCCGGAGGAACTCTGATGCACGAAGCGGCTGCGGGAGGAGCTCAGGAAATCGTGGACAAGCTTTCGGCCAAGGGACTCGATGTCAATGGAAAGGATCGATACGGCTGGACTCCCATGCACTACGCCGCTAAAAACGGCCACAGCCAGGTCGTGGAATGGATACTTG
>CBFDBS010000282.1:0-3629 GCA_965603105.1 uncultured bacterium | reverse complement strand
ATGGTCAGGGTGTGTCTGCCCGCTTCGAATTCAGTCGTAGGAAAAGTGAAATTTCTAAGGAGCGTCCGGTAAGGACGATGGAGGTCGAGGACTTCCTCTTTGTTGGCCAAAGTTGTCTTTTTCCCATCAAGCAAGAAAGAAACCCGTCCGGATTTCGGTGTCATGGCAAAAACCACATGGATTCGTTTTTTTCCCGTTTCCTCAACAGTAAAGGTGAACGTTTTGGTTTCTTCTTTGATTTTGGGAGTCCAGATCAAAATTTTTCCTCCAGCCCACAGAGGATCTTTTGAGAGAGACGTCTGCCTCCGGTTGTCCACGATCTCCTCCGCCGCAAAAAAGATGGAATTGCTTGCTCCCCTCCTGGCAGCCGGCTGCCAGCCATCAGGCAGTTGAAGAGGCCGAACATCCTCCGGCATTATGGCTAAATGATCATCAGTCACTCCTGGCGTGGCATAATGGTAGCCAATCCGGGCATAGGACAATCCGGGAGTCCTTTCATGACTTTTCAACTCCATATAGAAACGGATATTCTTCGTAAAAGGCAAAGGATCTAGAATGTGCCAGCGGAAATTCGTCACAAATCCCCTGTTTCCAGGGCCGTCATTCCTGGGCTGGCCGCAGTAGGGAAAATAAAAAATATCCGGGACCGACCAGGAATAATTGTAGTAGTCTTCAGAGCCGGTTCCAAAGGTCGAGGGAATAATGTCATCGTCTATAAAAATTTTCTCATCCCCCTCTCCCCACCAGCTTCCGGAGGGTGAGGGAACGTTGTTGGGATTGAGCAAATAGGATGTCGTTCCCACATATAGCCCCTTCCCCATGGCGATAATAAAAGGGAGATCCTGGACATCCGTGTTCGAGGCGATCATGTTGTGATCGACCCGCCAGCGAGCACGAAAAAACATCGACCGTTTTTCATCCCAATCATAGGCAAGAGAAAGAACAGATCCCTTAATTTCGACCGGCTGTTCTCCAAAGTTTTCAAAACCCAACTGAAAAGATGTCTTGAAGGGCATTATGAATCTGGAGACCATGGTCCCATCCGGCCTCACGGTGAAAGGAAGGGATTGATAGGGATTGATCCCCGGTGCCGCCCCAAAGAAATCGCCAACAGGAGATTCCACCTGGCCCCGGGGTGAACCGTCGAAGCTGATAAACATGACCGTCTGCCGGAGAGCCCTGTCAAGATCCCGGGCCTGGAGCTGTACAGTCAAGACCTCGACAGCCTGAGGCCCCTCTAAAGTGAGCATCTCGGCTTTTTCCGCGGGATTCAGAGTGCCCTCAAAAGTGAGAGGGGATTCCTTGGACCGCAGCTCCATTCTTTCATCGGGATCGATGAGGGCTGCAGTCACTCCATCGATAACGGACCGGTATTCTGTGATATCCTCAGGCCTGAAGGAAACGACTTCTGTTCCCTCCTCGTAAAGGCGCACCCCAACCTGATAAAAATGTATCTTTTCCACATCACCGACCCAGATCAGCCGCATTCCCTTGGAAAAGGGAATGGGAGTGTAGCAGGCATCTCTCTGATAAATGGTTTCCCGGAACCGGTCGTTGTCAACGCCCTCCATCTCAGAGAAACTGTCGTAGAATTTATGAAAAAAGTCCAAGGCCGGGCCATCATACAGAAGCTCTTCCCGGTCGTCGAGAGTGAGGCGGATTGTCCCCTCAATAGCCGCAGTCCAGAGCCTGACAATCGCTCCGGGCCCCTCGATCTCAGCGATCAAGTATTCGCCCACACCTTCCTCATTGGGCTCCACCAGAATCCTTTCAAAATTGGGGATCGGTTCTCCCCCGAAGCCGTCGGAATTGGCAAACCATTCGGGACCTCCCGGAAGGTCACTCCTTCGGTCATAGGATGAATACTGAACAGTCTTGAAGGCCGGCTCTGGAAAATAGGTCAGGGCAAACATGTCCACCATTTCTTCAAAAAGAGTGGCGGTGGTAACGGGCGCTTGGATTTCTTTTTCGGCCACACAGCAAAAAGAAAACAGGAAAAGCACAATAATCACGCTTTTTGCCATTTTGTTCATGATTCCTCCTTCGTTCCAAGATATACACCTAATAAATCAAAACTGGGGATGTAAATCAATGCCCTTATTGACCCGGCAGGACATTTGAAATACATTTGGCTGAGAGAGGGAAAACGATGACAAAAAATTGGATTCTATTCATGTTAGTTCTTTCATTAATCATCAGTTGGTTAGAAGGATCATACACGACATGAGTAAAAAAGAAGTCCTCATCCAAAAACTGAAATCCGTTATCGATGAAATTTTAAAATCGAATTTAAAGAAAAACCGGCTGTTGAAAAAACATCCAAACGAAACAGCTAGACTTCTGGACAAAAATGAGCGTTCCTCCTGTCAAGTATGAACATCCGGCAGGTTCGGATCTCTTTCGTTGTTTCAGTCCATCGGCCGCTCAGTTCATGCAGGACAGATTGTGTTAAGAAACAAGAGCAGCTGAAAAAATCCAACTTTGGCAATAAGTAGCTACTGTTTGTTTTTTTTGATATATATGGAACCGACAGGATTTAGAGATGAAGCTTCTCAAGATAGGGATTTCAGGTGTCCGCGGGATAGTTGGCGACACGATCACACCCGAGCTTGTTATGGACTTTGCCGGTGCCTTCGGCACATTCCTGAGTTCCCGGAAGGTTCTCCTCGGCCGGGATTCCAGAATTTCAGGGCCCATGCTTCATTCGGCGGCCGTCTCCTCTCTCCTGTCGACAGGGTGCGACGTGGTCGACCTGGGTATATGTCCGGCACCCATCCTCCAATACATGGTGAAAAAGAAAGGCCAAGGCGGGGCAGTTTCGATCTCGGCCGGACACAATGACGCGGAATGGAATGCCCTGACCTTCATCAACTCTCAAGGAACATATTTGAATGAATTCCAAGGAGAAGAATTCCTCGATCTGTATCACCTGGGCAGATTCAGGAAAGCCAGAGCCGACAAACTGGGCCGGCTGACAACCAGTCAAGACCATCTCCAACGGTATTTCAAAGGACTCGCCCGATTTATAGATGTGGAGAGATTCAAAAAAGCCCGCTTCAAGGTGGTTATCGACGCCTGCAACGGCGGCGGTGCCGGAATCATCGACTATTTCTGCCAGGCCATCGGCTGCGAACTGATCCCTCTGAACAACATCCCCGACGGAAATTTTCCCCACGACCCGGAACCCAGGCCCCGCAATGCAGCCGAAGTGGCCTCTATCGTCAAAATCAGCGGAGCAGATATCGGCTTTTCTCTCAACAGCGATGTCAGCCGCGTGTCCATAGTCACAGAAACAGGAGAAACGCTTTCCGAAGAGTACACCTTTCCACTGGTGGCCGATTATTATTTGAAAAATCACCCGGGGACAGTGATCACCAACCAATCGACATCGAGAAAAATCGAAGACGTAGCCGCAAAACACAGCAGCCGAGTCATAAGGACGCGTGTCGGACAGTCGTTCATCGTCCAATCCCTGATCTACGAAGAGGGAGTCCTGGCTGGAGATGGAAGCGGCAGTGTGGCCGTCAAAGATTTCCACCCCGCCTTCGACGGATTCCTGACTATGGGTTTGATCCTCGAATCACTGGCCGCAGAGAAAACAACAGCATCTCAAATGGCTCGCCAGCTGC
>CBFDBS010000281.1:0-3649 GCA_965603105.1 uncultured bacterium | reverse complement strand
CTGTCCCCAATTTCTAATTTTGATATAATGGCGGGGCCGGAAGGAGGTCGGAATGAAAAAAGGCACGAAATACGCTCTGATACTGGGTGCTATCCCTTTTCTCACAACTGTACTGGCCCTGCCCTTGGTCAACCGGATTCAACCGGTTATCCTTGGGCTGCCCTTTCTTCTGTTTTGGCTCCTTTGTTGGGTGGCCTTGACTCCTTTGATTCTTTTTATCGCCTACAAGGTCGAGAAGAAATTCAATCCGCCGGATGAGGAAGAAGGCTGATGAACGCAGCCATAATCATCATTCTGGGCGTGGTTGTTTTTTCCGCCTTAGTGGGCGTCTATGCCGGGCGGCGGGTTAAAATGAACTTGGAAAACTGGACGGTCGGCGGCCGGAAGTTCGGGGCTATCATCATCTGGCTGTTGATGGCCGGGGAAATCTACACGACTTTCACTTTTCTGGGGGCCAGCGGTTGGGCCTACTCCAAAGGGGCTCCCGCCTTTTACATCCTGGTTTATGGCGCCCTGGCCTACACCCTTTCCTTTTTTATCCTTCCGGTGCTCTGGCGGATCGGCAAAAAATACGGGCTCCACACCCAGCCCGATTTTTTCATCAAGCGATATGACAGCCGGGCATTGGGCGTGTTCGTGGCTTTGGTCGGGGTCTTTTCCATCATCCCTTACCTTCAGCTTCAACTGGCCGGACTGGGGCTGATCGTCGAGGTATCCAGTAACGGAGCCATCAGTCCCAAGGTGGCCATTGTCGTCTCTTTTGTTTTGACCTGTCTTTTTGTCTATACCAGCGGGATTAGAGGAGCGGCCTGGGTGGCCATCATCAAGGACGTGTTAATGCTCCTGGCCGTTTTTATTGTCGGGATCGGTGTTCCGGTTATCTATTTCGGCGGCTTCGGGAAGATGTTCAAGGTGCTCATCGACAAGATGCCCGAACATCTGGTCTTACCCGGTGCCGTGCCCAGCATGGGAGTCGGATGGGTGATGTCCACTCTCCTTCTGACCGGATTGGGATTCTACATGTGGCCCCATGTTTTCGGATCGGCTTTTTCAGCCAAGAGCGATAAAATTCTCAAGCGCAATGCCATCATTATGCCCTTCTATCAAATCCCCATCCTTCTGGTCATGATGGTCGGCTTCACCGCGCTTCTGGTTATTCCCGGTTTGAAAGACGGCGACATGGCTTTTCTCGAGCTGGTCAATCGAACCTACCCATCCTGGTTTATGGGTTTTGTCGGTGCTGCCGGAGCGGTCACGGCCATGGTGCCGGCGGCCATTCTTGTTCTTTTTGCCTCGACGCTTCTGGCCAAAAACGTCTATCAAGCCGGCCTCAATCCCAAAGCTTCAGAAGACACCGTCATGCGCCTGTCGCGATTCATGGTCATTTTTGTCATGGCGCTTGCTCTTGTTTTCGCCATTTTCTTTCCCAATGAATTGGTCAATCTGCTCATTTTCGGCTATGACGGAGTTTCTCAGTTCTTTCCTGGAGTCGTCTTGGGCTTGTTCTGGCGGCGCGTGACCCGAACCGGGATTTTTGTAGGCATGGTTGCCGGACTCGGAATCGTCTTCGGATTGATCCTGACCAACAACGATCCTTTCCTGGGTATGAACGCCGGTTTTGTCGGATTGGCTGTCAACTGTGCGGTGGCCTACATAGGGAGCCTGATGACCAAACCTCATCAAACCGAGGCATGGTCAGTTTAATAAAAGCGAGAAGAATATTTCAATCTTGAGATATCAGTCCAAGAGGATGTTTCACTGGATGGATTGAGGGCATAGGGAAAAAGAAAAAATACGAGGAGGGGCATCTTGATTGAGAAATTGAAAAAGAAAATTGAAGAGCTCACGCCGCAAATCGTGGACTGGCGGCGGGATTTTCACCGCCACCCCGAAGTGGCCTTCCAGGAAGAGAGAACATCGAAAGTGATCAAGGACTATTTGGAAAGTCTCGGCCTGTCTGTCAGGAGGATGGCCAAAACCGGCCTGCGGGCCGATCTGAATGGACAGCCGGGAGGAAAAACCGTTGCCCTACGGGCGGATATCGATGCCCTGCCTCTTCAGGAGGAAGGGGGGAGTGATTACAAATCCGAAAATCCCGGCGCTATGCATGCCTGCGGTCACGACGGCCATATGGCCATTGTTATGGGGGCAGCCAAGATTCTGGCCGAGAGAAAGAATGAGTTCAAGGGAAAGGTCGCCTTCCTTTTTCAGCCCTCCGAAGAACTTCCGCCCGGGGGAGCCAAATCCATGATCGAAGAGGGAGCCTTGGAGGGAGTGGATGCCATCTTTGGACTTCACCTCTGGCAGGGAGTTCCGACCGGAAAGATTGGAGTGGTCAAGGGGCAGATGATGGCCGCCGCGGACAATTTTTCTATTGTCATCAAAGGCAAAGGCGGCCACGGATCCATGCCTCATCAGACAGTCGATCCCATTTTTGTGGCCTCTCAGCTTGTCAACAATGTGCAGAGTATCGTCAGCCGGAATGTGGATCCCCTCAAACCGGCGGTTGTCTCTTTTGGTGTGATCCAGGGTGGAACAATCAACAACATCATCCCTGACGAAGTATTGTTGAAAGGAACGGTCCGGAGTTTCGATTCCGGGATTCAGGAATTGGCAGAAAAAAAACTCAAAGAAATCGCCGAAGCAACCTGCCGGGCCTTTGGAGCGGAGGCGGAATTCACCTATAGGAGGGGATACCCGGCACTTGTCAATCCCTCAGCCGACGTGGCTTTCCTTCTGGAGGTGATGAAGGACACATTGGGGGAGAACCGCATCGTCGACTTCGATCCGATTATGGGCGGCGAAGATTTTGCCTACTACCTGCAGGAGATTCCGGGAGCTTTTTTCTTCTTCGGTTCGGGAGACGGGATGGCCTTTCCCCACCATCATCCCAAATTCGATATCGATGAGAAAGCTCTTCCTGAAGCCACGCTGCTTATGACCAACCTTGCCCTGCGCTTCCTTTCTTTGGAGGAATGAAAAGTGATCAGGCCTCTTTTCCAGTCCAGCTCTCAGGACCGTTCCCACCCACTTGCCTGGGATTCGAACAGGCTTAGCAAGGAGTGAAAGAGCGAAACAGACATCCAAGAGGATTGATCGCCAGATAAGGAAATGAATTTATTGCTTGTTTTCCCTATAGCCTTGGGACTGGCCATGGATGCCTTTGCCGTTTCCGTCGGTGTGAGTGTCAGCCAGGAGGGATTGTCGAGACTTCAGACCTTTCGTTTGGCCGCGAGTTTTGGATTTTTTCAGTTCATGATGCCCATCATTGGCTGGCTGGCGGGGCAGACAGTATTAGATATCATCAAATCTGTCGATCACTGGGTAGCTTTCGGTCTGCTATTTCTGGTTGGGATCAAGATGATTTTTGAATCGTTCAGCGGGAAAGAAAAATCCGCCAAACCCGATGGAGACCCGACTAAGGGAGTCATTCTTGTTGTGCTCTCCGTCGCCACAAGTATCGATGCTTTAGCCGTCGGTCTCAGCTTTGCCGCTCTTGATCAACCGGTTCTTTTCCCCTCTGTCATCATCGGCGTCGTGGCCTTCTTGATGACGGTTGCCGGCCTGAAAATAGGACCCTTTATTGGAAGCCGGATGGGCAAGAGTACAGAATTTATTGGCGGGATTATCCTGATTTTGATCGGGGTGA
>CBFDBS010000280.1:0-3674 GCA_965603105.1 uncultured bacterium | reverse complement strand
GCTGTGAAAATGTGTGCCCATATGATGTTTCGATCCGGCAACGTCTGAAGGAAGCCCACCGAATCTTAACGGTTTAGCTAGAGGCGCACGCCTGGATTATTCACGAGTCAAGGTTGCCCGGGGGCGGCGACGATGCGGCCTGTGAAGGCTTTTTGGCCAGTTTCGCCAGCTTCCCCAAATCAAAAGACTTAGCGATATCGACAAGTTCCGAGGTGTCTTCCATGTTCTCCCCGGACATTTGGAAGATGAATCTGTCCGCAACGAGGAGCATAAGTTCCGCCTCTTTGTCGTCGTATGTGTATTTAACGAAACCCGGGTAGCCATCGATTTCGGTCTTTTTCAAGTATTCATCCGAAGTGTCCATTTCGAAATTCATGGCCATCTTGATCGACTGATAGACCATGGGGGCATATCCCCCATCGACGATCATGACTGTCAGGCTCATGTCACCCTTCTCGTAATCTCTCTCGACCTGGGTCGTCTTGAAATTCATCATGGAGACGGTCTGTCCCTCCGCATCATCCAAGGCTGTCCAGCCATCGATATCCACCAAAAATGGAACCAATTCTTTCCAGTTGAGGGGATCGACCGGAGTTTGCATTTGAGCGAAGAGGCTCAGACATCCTCCCATAAAAACAAATGCTAAAAAAAGATGGAATACTTTCCTTCTCATGGATTCGCCCTCCTTTTATTTTATTCTAGAACCGTGCACCCGGCTCCGACAACCATTTACCTGCGTTATCCATGCAGTTAGCTCAGGCAAGGCTGACCTGCAGCACAAATGACAACCCTGCTACCGCTGCTACCTTCCGGTCCTGACGGGGTTTGCAGAGAGCACTTTGCGCAGGGCCCATACCCTCATCACCACTTTCACAGACACAGACCAGACAAAGTGAGGCCTCGGCCGGGAATTCAATTCCACTGTAGCGGATTGTGGATAACAGGGCACCGCTAGCTCCCCATCTAGCACGGTCCATATTTAAAGTCCTTGAAAACAATTCCATTTAAAAACCGATCCGCAGGATCAAAATTTGTAGGCCATACCCGCCCTCAGAATGAATCCGTTCCAAAAGCCCACCTCGCCCTTGAGATGAAGAAAAGGCAGAATCTGGGCACGCAAACCAAAACCCAACTGAAAGAGAGGAAAGATATTGGGAAGATTGTATTCAATATCTTCTTCAGCCTCCTTCAGCGTCTCCTCGACATTATCCGTGTATTCTTCCGGCGCTCCCGACCAGGTGTACACGCTTTGGTAACTGTACCCGATCTCTCCCCGCATGGCACCAAAGCCGAGTCCGATGACAAAATAGGGGGAAACAATCCATTGGGGAACCAAGTCCCACCGGAAACTCAGATTGGTCAGAATGGGCTTAAAAACAAGTGTGGCCTCCATGGGACCCTCGGCATAGGTGTTGTTGCTGAAGACCTGCTTCATTGTCCCTTGGATCAAAATCCTCATCACATTTTCCTCAATAGACAATCCCAGACTGAAAGGAGTATCCGGTCCTCTGGGATAAAACCGGATTTCTAAACCTAGATTGTGTCCTTCAGAATCGAAGACAAGCTCCTGTTCGATGCTTCTATCGAAAATGAAAGGATGATTCTTTTTGACTTTCAGAGAAATCTGATCACGGATCTCTTCGGCAACACTCATATTGGCTTCATTTTCGAACCAGCCTTTGATGAGATTCAGCGACCATCTGGAATAGTGAACATCGATTTCGAATTTACCCTTGCTGCTCTCTTTCGGGAGTTCCGGAAGCTTGATTTCCGGCTTGCTTTCTTGCGCCTGAATAAATCCTGCAAAAATAAAAAAAAGGGAAAGTCCCGATAGGCACCAAGTCTTATTTATTCTTCTCATCCTCATTAAGTTCTTATTCTTTTCGGAAATCTTCGAACAATTATTCTATACCATCTCCTGCTCAATAAAAAGAGATTTCATTTGAGAAGCGGAATATGAAGTGAATGCCTCTCCCGCTTTCATTCATTGATTTAGTCGCAACAATCCCCTGGAAAATGTACGGTTGTACCACTGGATATCTATAACTACCTAACAAAATTGGGGACAGACCCCGATTTCGATAGGAATCCGGAACGTCTTGACAGAGATAAAAGCGAGTGATAGATAAATCTTTTAGACTTCTCACAGGAGGGATCTATGTTAAAAAAACATTTCACGCTTGCACTTCTTTTTCTTCTTCCCCTTTTCCTCCCCGCCCAGACTCCGCCCGATCAATTTCTGGGTCACAGAGTAGGAGAAGACAGAAAACTGGCCGATTATGAGCAGATTCAGGCCTACTTCAAAAAACTCGACGAGGAATCGAGTAAATTGACGGTCCTGACCATAGGTGAAACCACTCTGAAAAAACCGATGATCATGGCCGTCATCACCGACGAAGAAAATATGGCCAAGCTCAGCTCTTTTCGGGAAATAGCGAAAAAACTGAGGGATGCTCGAGATTTGACTCCCGAAGAGGCCAGGAAACTGGCCAAGGAAGGCAAGGTTATCGCTCTAATCACCTGCAGCCTCCATGCCTCGGAAGTCGCGGCTTCTCAGATGTCCATGGAACTGGCCTACAAACTGGTCACCGGTCAGACTCCTTTCGATGCCGACAAAGCGCTTAAGGATGTCATCCTTCTTCTCTGCCCGACAATCAATCCCGACGGCAACCAGATGGTCGTCGACTGGTACCGAAAAAATCTGGGAACGGAATACGAGGATGCCCGGATGCCCTGGCTTTACCACTACTACGCTGGACACGACAACAATCGCGACTTTTTCATGTTCAATCTCCCCGAAACCGAGGCTGTAACCAAGGTTCTCTACCATGACTGGATCCCCCAAGTTCACATCGATGAGCACCAGATGGGTTCCACCGGAGCCCGGCTGTTCGTGCCTCCGTTTATGGATCCGCCCGTTCCGGTCATCCATCCCCTGGTCTGGCGCGGAGTGGCCCTCTTCGGGACCAACATGGCCTACGATCTCCAGAAAAACAATTTCAGCGGTGTCGTTCACGGCCGCAGCTACACTGGTTGGTGGATCGGTGCCGCAGACGACACCACCTGGCTCCACAACAACATCGGTCTCCTCAGTGAAATGGCTTCCGTCAACACGGCTTCCCCTATTTACATCGATCCGACAGAGATTCCCGATAGCTACGTCGAAAAGCGCCTGGAATTTCCCGACCCCTGGCCAGGAGGCTGGTGGCGGTTGAGGGACCTGGTCGACTACGAGTTAACCTTGTCCATGAGTCTTGTCAAAACAGCCTATCTCAACAAGGAAGACCTGCTTTTCAATTTTTTCAAGATGAACAAAGACGCCATCGAGAAACAGGAATCCGGACAGCCCTTTGCCTTCGTCATCCCCAGAGAACAGCGGGATTTTCCAACCACACTCCGCTTTCTCGAAATCGTCAAATTCGGCGGCGTGCAAATCCATCAGGCCAAAGAGGACTTCGTCGCCGACGGCAAGGCGTTTTCAGCCGGATCGTTCGTCGTCCTTCTGTCGCAACCTTACAGGCCTTATGCTCAGGCTCTGCTCGAAAAACAGAAATATTTAATCCAGGCGCTTCATTCAATACAGGGACATGTAGGAAAAAGTACACAATCAGTAGAGCTTCTCTCAGCAATAAGACAAAAAAACTCTTTGCCGGGCTGCATCTGCGATTTTGATC
>CBFDBS010000279.1:0-3687 GCA_965603105.1 uncultured bacterium | reverse complement strand
CCACCCGTTCAATAGATCCATATTACAGATTTGGAGATTCATCTTCTCCGATATTTCCGTTGACAAGGTCAAGACCCAGTGCTATAGTCTTTATTTCCAAATAGTTATGATATGCCTAGAAGGATTCTCGGCTGCATAATGATGCGACACATACAAACAACAATCTGTATTCTTTTCCTTATCCTGGCCCTTTTTTCCTGTACAGACAGGCAGACATTTGCCCGGCAAGACAAGCTGGATGACTTCTTCCAAAATAAGAAAGTCACCATCGCCGTGACAGACTCCGGATTGGGCGGCCTGTCCATTTTAGCTGAGGCTGTGGAGAAAATGAGGGAAGCCAAAATATTCAGCCGGATCGATTTCATTTTTTTTAACGCTCTTTTTTCAAATCAAGGCGGATACAACAGCTTAAAGACACAAAAGGAAAAAACCCTCATTTTCGACAGTGCACTGAAGAGTCTTGCGAACAATTACAACCCTGATCTCATCCTTATCGGCTGCAATACGCTTTCCGTCCTCTACGACAGCACGTCTTTTTCTCAGGAGAAAAGAATGCCTGTCGTGGGCATCGTCGATTCCGGAGTGGAACTTATCGCCCAAGTCTTGAAAAAACATCCCGAAGCCAAAGTCATCCTCTTTGCCACCCAGACCACCATCGAGGAAGGCACCCATAAAAAAAGACTGGTCGACAAGGGATTTCTCGCCGAAAGAATTATCACTCAAGCCTGCCCGGATCTTGTTCCTTACATCGAAAAGGGACGCTCCAGCGACGAAACCGAGATGCTCATATATGCCTACACGGATGAAGCCCTTCAAAAATTGAGTGATCCTTTATCGTCTCTTTATGTCAGTTTCAACTGCACCCATTACGGATACTCTCTCGATCTCTGGGAAAAAGTTTTTCAGGCCCTCCAGGCGACACCTCAAGCGTTCCTCAATCCAAACTCCAGAATGATCAATTTCCTTTTCCCGCCGGAATTCCAAGACAGGTTCGGCAAGACCGAGATCAATACTCATATGGTCTCTATGGTCAAAATCGAAGAGGATAAAATCAGTTCTATCGGTAGTTGGCTGGCTGAGATTTCGCCCCAAACTTCTGAAGCGTTCCGGGCTTACGAGTGGAAAAAGGATCTTTTTGAATGGAAAAAGTATGTGACAACGGAGAGATAGAGGGATCTTCAGTCGACGATTTCCACACCAAATTCGCCGGACACCACCTCACCGATAATCCAGGCATTCTGTCCCAGTGCTTTCAGCAACTGCAATGTTCTTGAAGCCTGGGATGGCCTGACAAAAAGCGTCATGCCCACTCCCATATTGAAGGTACGGAACATTTCTCTATCATCGATCCGGCCCTGTCTCTGGATTTTCCGGAAGACAGGCAGAACCGGCCACGTTCCTTTATTGATCTTGGCCGACAGTCCATCCGGAAGAGAGCGCGGGATGTTGTCGTAAAATCCCCCTCCGGTAATATGGGCCATGGCCTTGACCGATACCCTTTTGATAAGAGAGAGGATATTTCTGGCATAAATCCTGGTCGGCCTCAACAGCTCCAGACCCGTCTTTCCTCTGAGCTGCTCAGGCGAAAATACCTTCCGGACAAGAGAATAGCCATTGCTGTGACAGCCGCTGGAAGCAAGCCCGATGACACAATCTCCCGGTTGACAATCCGAACCGTCTATGATCTTTTCCCGGCTGACGACACCCACACAGAATCCGGCCAGATCCAATTTGTCTTTGGCATACATACCCGGCATCTCAGCCGTCTCGCCTCCGATAAGCGCGCAACCGGCCTCCCGGCAGGCTTTGGTGATCCCCTTCACCAGGGAATAGAGCCTTTCCGTTACGAGTTTTCCGCAGGCGATGTAGTCGAGGAAAAAAAGCGGCTCCGCCCCTGTTACAACGACATCGTCAACACACATGGCGACGAGGTCGATCCCCACCGTGTCGTATCTGTCGAGAAGCTCTGCCAAAAGCAGCTTGGTTCCCACTCCATCTGTGGAAGAGACCAGCACCGGAGCTTTGAGGTGTTGAAGGCGGGGCTTGAAAAGGCCTCCGAATCCGCCCAGCTGGCTCAAAACTTCGGGCCGCTCCGTTTTCTTGAGCAGTGGTTTGATCTTTTTGATGAAACGCTCGGCTTCGTCGATATCCACTCCGGCTTTTTTGTAGGTTTCAGAGGACATAATCGGTTTTTCCTCCCGTTTTCAACTTATA
This sequence comes from uncultured bacterium, assembly GCA_965603105.1. Lineage (GTDB taxonomy): Bacteria > Acidobacteriota > Aminicenantia > Aminicenantales > Aminicenantaceae > CBFDBS01. The sequence continues at coordinate 1,473 of CBFDBS010000279.1, read as the reverse complement.
TCACCCCCCCCCTCCCTAGTCAATGCCTTGTCCTCTGGACAGCATTTCGATAAAAATTGGAAAGATGGAGTGTTTGGTGTAACCTTTATAAAAAAAACTAGTCTATACATTTGAAATGTTCCCATATAGTGAACTGATAAAATGACAGATATTGAATTGATGGAAAACGTGAAAGAGGGTCAGGTTGAAAAACTTGCCGTTCTATTCGAGCGTCATCATGTCTCACTCTACAATTTCTTTCTCCGCTTGACGGGCAGCAGAAACATCAGCGAAGACCTCGTGCAGGATGTTTTCTATCGCATTTTAAATTACAGGTCCACCTATAAAGGAGAGAGCAAATTCACGACCTGGATGTACAAGATCGCCCGCAACGCCCACATCGATTTCCTACGAAAAAAGAAAGAAGAGCTTCCTCTTGAGGAGCAATGGAATGAATCTCTCAGTCCTGAGCCATCCCCCGAAAAAAAACTGGAAATTGGACAGGACATCACCCTGATGAGAGAAGCGCTGGCCAAGCTGCCTCTTAAAAAACGGGAAGTCTTGATATTGAGCCGCTATCAGGACCTCAAATACAAAGAGATCGCCGAACTCCTCGGGTGTCAAATCGGCACCGTCAAAGCTCATGTTCACCGGGCTATCAAGGACCTGGGAAAAATCTATTTTGAACTTTCAGGAGGTACGGTCTCATGAACTGTCAACATATAAAAATTCAATTCCCTGACTTCCTGATCGGGGATTTGGACGAAGACAAAAAGAACAAGGTCCAAGCCCACATCGCCGGCTGCCCGTCCTGCAGAGAAGAGTTGGAAAGCCTCAGTGCCGTTTGGACCAAGCTTGGAGTCATTTCCGAAGAGAGGCCCTCGCCAACTTTGCGGACACGTTTCTATACCATGCTCGAGGACCACCAGAACCAAACGACCGGAGCGGCGCGCAAGACCGGGATTGTAAAGCGTCTGCGAGCCCGGTTGAAACCTTTGCCCCTTGCCCGGCCTGCTCTTCAGTTCTCATTGTCTCTGATTTTTCTTTTGATCGGCTTGGCTGCAGGATCCATTATCACCAACCGGACCGGGCGGCCCGCGGAGATTGCCCAGCTCCATCAAGATGTGCGGATCATGCGTCAAACCCTGGCCGTATCACTTCTCGAAAAATCATCCGCCTTTGACCGTCTCCAGGGAGTCAATCTCAGCTATGATATGAAAGAGCCTGACTCCGGTCTGCTCGAAGCCCTGCTGGAGACTGTGAACACGGATCCGAATATCAACGTCCGGTTGGCCGCCGTCGATTCCCTCTACCTCTTTTACGACAATCCCATCATCACCGAAGGAGTCGCCGGGATGCTTTACAATCAGACGTCTCCCCTTGTCCAGGTCGCCCTCATCGATCTGGTCGTCAACATGCGCGAACGGCGCGCCGTGGAATCGTTGAAAAATCTCATTCAAAGCGAAACTCTCGATCCCGATGTCAAACAGCACG